>NZ_JALDUC010000002.1:0-227906 GCF_023109235.1 Streptococcus mitis | reverse complement strand
GTTAAGGAAATTGAAACGCCAGTAACGAATACTCCGTTAACGCCAGAGGATTACACCAAAGGAATTAAAATTCCAGAGGGTGGCAAGGTCACAAATGTTGAAAACATTCCAGACTTGACAACTCCAGGTAAGAAGGATCCAGTTAAAGTAACGGTTGAATTACCAAATGGAAAAACAATTACTGTTGACGTTCCAGTTAATGTAACGCCAGTTAAGGAAATTGAAACGCCAGTAACGAATACTCCGTTAACGCCAGAGGACTACACTAAAGGCATCAAGATTCCAGAAGGTGGCAAGGTCACAAATGTTGAGAACATTCCAGACTTAACAACACCAGGTAAGAAAGACCCAGTTAAAGTCACTGTAGAATTACCAAATGGAAAAACAATTACAGTCGAAGTTCCAGTAACAGTAACACCAGCTACTGGAATTGAAACACCTGTAACAGATACTCCATTAACAAAAGAAGATATTGGAAAACACGTGAAGGTTCCAGAAGGTGGTAAAATTGTTGAAGTAGGTAAAATTCCAGAAGTAAATACTCCTGGAGATAAAGGTACAGTCAAAGTTAAAATTGAGCTTCCTAATGGAAAACAAATAGAAGTAGAGGTTCCTGTCAAGGTAACACCTATCAAAGATATTGTTAAGAAACTTGGTGATCCAATTACGAATGATGATGTTGAAAAACATATTCAGATTCCAGAAGGTGGCAAGATTATCAGTATTGGAGATAAACCGTCTACAGATATTCCAGGAGAAAGACCAAGTGTTCCAGTGGTGATTGAACTACCAGGTGGTAAACGTGTAACTGTCAAAGTTCCTGTAATTGTAACTCCGAAAACAACTCCGATTGTTGTTGAAGTTGGAACACCGATTACTGAAGATGATGTGAAGAAACATGTAGACCTTCCTGAAGGATGGAAGATTACGAAAGTGGGCGAAATTCCAAAAACAAGTACACCTGGTGACAAACCATTTGTAACAGTAGAATTAGAGTTGCCAGACGGACGTAAAGTGACAGTGGATGTTCCTGTGAAAGTAACTCCTAAATCTAATCATGGGGATAGTCAAGGTAATAATGGTAGTTCAACTACTCATATCGTAACACGTTACCAAGATGGTGATGGTAAAGAAATTTCCCCAGAAGAAAATGGAAGCCATGGACCTAAGACTTTAGAAGGTTATGAATACACTGGCACTAAGACAGATAAAAATGGCAATGTGATTCATACCTATAAGAAAGTAGTTACTCCAACTCGTTCTGAGCGACCTGTTTCGCCAGTTCGTCCTACAGATCCAGATAAACCAGTAGTTAATCCAACTCAGGTAAGTCGAACAGAATCAAATCAAGCAGTTAGTGCAACAACTGTAGAAAATGATAAGAAGGAATTACCAAATACTGGTACAGACGATAAGAACATTTTATCTAGTCTTGGACTTCTTGGAATGTTGGGTGCATTCGGACTTGTAGCTCGTAAGAAAAAAGAAGACTAATACTCTTCGAAAATCTCTTCAAACCAAGTCAGCTTCACCTTGCCGTAGATATGCTCACTGACTTCGTCAGTCTTATCTACAACCTCAAAACTGTGTTTTGAGCAACCTGCGGCTAGCTTTCTAGTTTGCACTTTGATTTTCATTGAGTATAGGAAAGAAATTTCCTTTCTAAAGTCCGATAGAAAAATAGACTGAGGTGAAAACTTCAGTCTATTTCTTTTTACTATAAAAAAATCCTCTGGCAAATACCAGAGGATAAGAATCTATTTCATTGTTGGGAAGAGCAATACATCACGGATAGTGGTTGTGTCAGTGAGGAGCATGCAGAGACGGTCGATACCGATTCCCAAACCACCTGTTGGTGGCATACCGTATTCAAGAGCCTCGATGTAGTCATAGTCGATGCCTGTTGCTTCATCATCACCAAGTTCTTTGGCTTTGGCTTGGGCCTCAAAACGGCTAAGTTGATCGATTGGGTCGTTGAGCTCAGTAAAGGCATTACCGTACTCCTTAGTCATGATGAAGAGCTCGAAACGGTCAGTAAAACGTTGGTCTTCAGGATTTTTCTTAGCCAGTGGAGATACAGCTACTGGATGTCCATAGACAAAGGTTGGTTGGATCAAGGTTTCTTCAACAAATTCTTCAAAGAAGGCATTGATGATGTGGCCAACTTCAGTATAGTGTTTCTCAACTGGAACTTTCTTCTCAGCAGCGATAGCTTTAGCTTCTTCCAAAGTCATGTCTTGCCAGAAATCGACACCAGTAATTTCTTTGATAGCATCCACCATGTGAACACGTTTAAATGGTTCGTTGATTTTGATTTCAGTACCTTGATAGTTGACTGGACCATCGCCTTTGACTGATTTAGCAGCGTGTTGGATAATGCCTTCAGTCAAGTCCATGATATCTTGGAAGTCTGCATAAGCTTGGTACACTTCGATAGAAGTGAACTCAGGGTTATGAGTAGCATCCATTCCTTCGTTACGGAAGATACGTCCGATTTCATAGACGCGTTCCATACCACCGACGATAAGGCGTTTCAAGTGAAGCTCAGTCGCGATACGAAGCACCATGTCAATGTTTTGGGCATTATGGTGGGTGATAAATGGACGGGCAGCAGCACCACCAGCTTCATTGTGAAGAACAGGTGTTTCGACTTCAAGGAAACCTTTTTGATCAAGGTAACGACGGATTTCAGAAATGATTTTTGAACGAGTGATAAAGCGCTCAAAGCTTTCACGGTTAGAAATCAAGTCAAGGTAACGTTTACGGTAAATTGTTTCAACGTCTGTCAAACCGTGGAATTTCTCAGGAAGTGGGCGAAGTGCTTTAGATAAGTGAGTGATGTGAGTAGCTTTGATAGAGAGTTCTCCCATATCTGTACGCATCACTTCACCTTCGACACCAAGGAAGTCACCAAGGTCTGCTTTTTTGAAGATATCGTAGTTTTCTTCACCGACAGCATCCTTACGAACGTAAATCTGGATTTGACCTTCGCGGTCTTGAAGGTGGGCAAAACCTACTTTACCTTTACCCCGTTTGGTTACCAAGCGTCCTGCGATAGTAGCTGTTTCATTTTTTTCATGTAATTGTTCTTTATCGAGGTCAGCATATTTATCTTTTAATTCTTGTGAATTTGCAGTACGTTCAAAACGTTTTCCGAAAGGATCAATTCCTTGTTCACGGAGCGCAGCCATTTTTTCACGGCGAACGATCTGCTGGTCATTTAGTTCTTCCATATGTTCTGTTGACATGGGATCCTCCTAGTTTTACTCAAAATTGAATACGATGAGTCATTTTTTGCGATACTCCCATTTTATCATAAATAAGCAAGAAATTCACGGATAATCTTTCAAAACTAAAAAGAACTTGACGCTAAATTCAAGTTCTGTTATTGATAGGAAGTATCATTCCAAGTATCGAGAGTAAATGTTTCAAAATCATGGGTTTCTAGAATGGTCAGGCTGGCATTTGCTAGACCGCCATCTTTACGAAGAAGTGGTTCTTGATATCCTAGAAGAGTACGAAGACTGGCAGTAAGATTCGCACCGTGACCGACAATTAGAATATGCTCAGCTGGACTATCTTTTAATGATTTGATAAATTGGATGGTCCGTTGCGTGGTGCTATAGAGGGATTCGGCTCCAAACATTTGAGTGTCAAATTGAGCAAGATTAGATCGGAAAGCTTTGATTTGTTGTGGGTAAATAGCTTCCAAGGTTGCGATTTTCAAACCTTCTAATTTCCCCAGTTGCCATTCACGGAGATTAGGAACACTTTCTAAAGGACAGGGTGTCTGGAGTTGACTTTGGATAATCTCGGCAGATTTGACTGCTCGAGGTAAATCACTTGAATAAATCTGATCGAAAGGAACATCCTTGAGATACTGCCCTAGTTGTTTTAGGGTGTCAATAGATTCAGGAAGAAGGGGAGAATCTCCGCTAGCACCTTGAAAGCGTCCTTCTTGGTTCCAGACTGTACGACCGTGGCGGACAAAGTAGAGTTTCATTACTTACTGTCCTCCAAGATATCTGCAAAGTCAGCTTTTACAAAGCTAGCCAAGTCTTGTGGTGCGACGATAATGCTGTGACCAACTTCTCCAGCAGAGACAATCATTTGATCCAAGTCTAGAGCGATCTTATCGATAAAAATGGGGTAATTGTGTTTCTGACGAATTCCGACAGGATTATTGGCTCCATGAATGTAACCAGTTGTTTTTTCCAAATCCTTTTGGGGAATCATGCTCACTTTTTTATTGCCAGAAATTTTAGCTAGTTTCTTTTCAGACAAGTGTTGAGTGATAGGGACAATTCCGATAATCGGTCCTGTTTTATCTCCCAAAAGAGCCAAGGTTTTGAAAATCTGATCTCGTTCATAATCTTGAGGAAGTTCTCCTTCAAGGGCATTGATTTGAATCCCTTGATGTGGGATACCTGCTTTAGACAGGATTTGTTCCACCAATGTTTTTTTGATTTTTACTTTTTTTGCCATTATTTATATTTATCCTCCAATTGACTCATCCAAATACCAAGCCAGATTCCCAGAGCAAAGAAGAAGGCGATGATGACATACCCAACAAGAGAAATACCAGTGTATTGGATACTTTCAGCGTTTCCTGCATTCGGAATCAAGATCAAAAGAGTACTTGATAGGACGATACCGATGATGAAATGATAGACGCGTGAGTGATAGTTGTTTAAGGCATAATCCATCAATTTTGAAAAAATGATGAGAGTTGCACCTGCCCCGATTCCAATCGGGAAGAAGGTTCCCAAGAGGTCAAAGGTTTTAAAACCAGTCAACATAGGAGCATAGAGACCCAAAATCAAAAGGAGATTTGATGGACTGAGGCCAGGAACTAATACGCCAAGAGCCAGCAGTGCACCAGCTAGGACGAAATTAAGAAAGCTGGCACTTAAGGTTCCAACAACAAAATTTAAGGCATAGAGACCTAGTCCAGAAATGATAAAGGTTGCCCAGAACCAAGCTAAATCAATCTTGTCTCGGTCAGATTCTCGAGTTGATTCTTTGAGAAGGCTAGGAACTGTACCAATGATGGCACCTGCAAAGCTCCATAAGACAAAGACCTGATAATTTTCAAGCAGGTATTCAATCGGGTAGGAAAATAAGCCGATTCCCAGAAGCATACCGATGGCAACTGGAATAAAGTACAAAACATTTTCTTTAAAGTCTTTAAAGGGATGGGCCAGAAAGCCAATCATTCGTTCATAAATTCCTAAGATTGCTGCTAGAACCCCTCCGGAAATTCCCGGTAGAATAAATCCAAGAGCAATGACAATCCCTTTAATAACACGTGCTAACCATGAGAGCATATTTTTCCTCCAACTATTTCTATTTCAAAAAATCCTTACTATATTGTATCACAATCAAACACAAAAATAAAAAGCAAATGATAAACAAATGCTTTTAAGGTTTTAAAAAGAGTTTTCTAAAGGTTTCTTCTTTGTTCTTTAAGGCAGAGATAACGTTGATATCCAAATCGTGGTCAAAGCCAGCAATTTTTCCTTTAGACGTGTACTGGTGAATGTCGTAATCTAAATCAGTTTTAGGAGTAGCTTCGTAAAATCCTGAGTCAGAACCATAGGAAGGAATCCAAACAGACGTAAACTTATCTGTATCAATACTGTGCTCTTCCATGAAGTAGACCCCAACGTAGATTCCGATATTTTTAGCACCCAGTGATTCAAGCTTTGCTCGGAAGGCTTCAACACCATCGTTCATATTAGACATGGTTTTTTCTTCCACGTCTAGCCAATAGTAACTTGGACTGTATGGAGAAGAGGCGTTATAGAATACCTCAGCAGCTTTTTCCATCTCCTGGACATTTTTTCCGGCTACATAGGCATAGACAGCAACTGGGACATTTCGTTTTTGAAACTCAGTGATATGGGTTTTAAAGGCCTTATCAACACCATTAACATAGGAAGCATCGTTCTCTTTGGACGTTTGAGCACCACTATGGACGCGAACAATAGCTCCAGAAATGTTTTGGGACAGAGTATCGTAATTGATTTCCTCAGGACGCTGCCAACCAGAAACATCAATTACCGGTTTATCTATATTGTGTAGCGCTTGCGTTTCTACTTGCGCGATATTTGACTTTGTTTTTACAGGATGGTCCTCAAAACGAGGGCGATTCAGGATTAAAATGAAAATCATAATCCCAAAAAAACCAAACATAATAAGCGGATTTATTTTCTTTCTCATACCTCATAATTTTACCTTAAAAATGAGAAAAAATCAAAAAAAATACTTAAAAAATGGGTTAAGAAAGGACTTTAGAGCATTTTTTCATTCAAGAGCGCGGAATGATTTGAAATATGGTATAATAAAAGGGAATTTCTAGAGAAAAGAGAAGATTATGTCAAATTATGCCATTATTTTAGCAGCGGGTAAAGGGACTCGCATGAAATCTGATTTGCCAAAAGTGTTGCACAAGGTTGCGGGTATTTCTATGCTGGAACATGTTTTCCGTAGTGTGGGAGCTATCCAACCTGAAAAGACAGTAACAGTTGTAGGACACAAGGCGGAATTGGTTGAGCAGGTCTTGGCTGGACAGACAGAATTTGTGACTCAATCTGAACAGTTGGGTACTGGCCATGCAGTTATGATGACGGAGCCTATCTTAGAAGGTTTGTCAGGTCACACCTTGGTCATTGCAGGGGATACTCCTTTAATCACAGGTGAAAGCTTGAAAAACTTGATTGATTTTCACATCAATCATAAAAATGTGGCCACTATCTTGACTGCTGAAACGGATAATCCTTTTGGCTATGGACGAATTGTTCGTAATGACAATGCGGAGGTCCTTCGTATTGTTGAGCAGAAGGATGCTACAGATTTTGAAAAGCAAATCAAGGAAATCAACACTGGAACTTACGTTTTTGATAACGAGCGTTTCTTTGAGGCTTTGAAAAATATCAATACCAATAACGCTCAAGGCGAATACTATATTACAGATGTCATTGGCATTTTCCGTGAAGCTGGTGAAAAAGTTGGCGCTTATACTTTGAAAGATTTTGATGAGAGTCTTGGAGTAAATGACCGTGTAGCACTTGCGACTGCTGAGTCGGTTATGCGTCGTCGCATCAATCACCAACACATGGTCAATGGAGTTAGCTTTGTCAACCCAGAAGCAACTTATATCGATATTGATGTTGAGATTGCGCCCGAAGTTCAAATCGAAGCCAACGTTACCTTGAAAGGGCAAACGAAAATTGGTGCTGAGACTGTTTTGACAAATGGAACTTATGTGGTGGATAGCACTATCGGAGCAAGAGCTGTCATTACCAATTCTATGATTGAGGAAAGTAGTGTTGCAGACGGTGTGACAGTCGGTCCTTATGCTCACATTCGTCCAGGTTCAAGTCTGGGTGCCCAAGTTCATATTGGAAACTTTGTTGAGGTGAAAGGTTCTTCTATCGGCGAGAATACTAAGGCTGGTCATTTGACTTATATCGGAAACTGTGAAGTGGGTAGCAAGGTTAATTTTGGTGCAGGAACTATTACAGTCAACTATGACGGCAAAAACAAATACAAAACAGTCATTGGTAACAATGTCTTTGTTGGTTCAAATTCAACCATTATTGCGCCAGTAGAACTTGGTGACAATTCCCTCGTTGGTGCGGGTTCAACTATTACCAAAGACGTTCCAGCGGATGCTATTGCTATTGGTCGTGGACGTCAGGTCAATAAAGACGAATATGCAACTCGCCTTCCTCATCATCCTAAGAATCAGTAGGAGCCTATCATGGAATTTGAAGAAAAAACGCTTAGTCGAAAAGAAATCTATCAAGGACCAATTTTTAAACTGGTTCAAGACCAGGTTGAATTACCAGAAGGTAAGGGAACTGCCCAACGTGATTTGATTTTCCACAATGGAGCTGTCTGCGTTTTAGCCGTAACCGATGAGCAAAAACTCATCTTGGTCAAGCAGTACCGTAAAGCTATCGAGGCAGTCTCTTACGAAATTCCAGCCGGAAAGTTGGAAGTAGGAGAAAATACAGACCCTGTTGCAGCAGCCCTTCGTGAATTAGAGGAAGAAACAGCCTATACAGGGAAATTAGAACTTTTGTATGACTTTTATTCAGCCATTGGCTTTTGTAATGAAAAATTAAAACTATACCTAGCAAGCGATTTGACGAAAGTGGAAAATCCGCGTCCGCAGGATGAAGATGAGACCTTGGAAGTTCTTGAAGTGAGCTTAGAAGAAGCCAAGGAATTGATCCAATCAGGTCATATCTGCGATGCCAAGACAATTATGGCTGTTCAGTATTGGGAATTGCAGAAAAAATAGAGGAGGTCAGTATGGGTAAACCTTTATTAACGGATGAAATGATTGAAAGGGCTAATAGAGGCGAAAAAATTTCAGGTCCTCCTTTACTAGATGATGAGGAGACAAAAATTTTACCAACCTCTTCTTCCCGTTTTGGTTATGCCAAACCTAAGGATCATGGTTTTAGCCAGGAAACCTTGAAGATTCAGGTCGAACCGTCTATTCATAAAAGCCGTCGCATTGAAAATACCAAGAGAAATGTCTTCAATTCTAAGTTGAATAAAATCTTATTCGCTGTCATCTTTCTCTTGATTTTGCTTGTCTTAGCAATGAAACTTTTGTAATAGAAAAGGAATTGAAATGAAAATAGGAATTATTGCGGCTATGCCAGAAGAACTGGCTTATCTGGTCCAGTATTTAGACAATGCCCAGGAGCAAGTTATTTTAGGGAATACCTATCATACAGGAACCATTGCCTCGCATGAAGTCGTTCTTGTAGAAAGTGGAATTGGTAAGGTCATGTCTGCCATGAGTGTGGCGATTTTGGCTGATCATTTTCAAGTGGATGCTTTGATTAACACGGGATCAGCTGGGGCGGTAGCAGAAGGTATTGCTGTTGGGGATGTTGTGATTGCTGACAAATTAGCCTATCATGATGTGGATGTTACAGCTTTTGGCTATGCTTATGGACAAATGGCGCAACAACCACTTTATTTCGAATCAAATAAAACCTTTATTGCTCAAATCCAAGAGAGTCTATCTCAATTGGACCAGAACTGGCATCTTGGTTTGATTGCTACAGGAGATAGTTTTGTTGCAGGAAATGACAAGATAGAAGCGATTAAGTCCCATTTTCCAGAAGTTTTAGCAGTTGAGATGGAAGGAGCAGCTATTGCTCAGGCAGCGCATGCTCTTAAGCTTCCAGTCTTAGTCATCCGAGCTATGAGTGACAATGCCAACCATGAAGCAAACATCTCTTTTGATGAGTTTATTATCGAAGCTGGACGTCGCTCTGCTCAAGTCTTATTAGCCTTTTTGAAGGCTTTAGATTAAGCGAAAATTTGACAGTTTTTCTAGCTTATGATAAGATTTAAGTAAAGAAAAGCTAGAAAACGTTTCAGAGGATATTATGAGTATTGAAATGACCGTCAGTGAGATTGCAGAGGTCTTAGGATTATCTCGCCAAGCAATCAATAACCGTGTCAAAGAATTACCAGAAGAAGACACAGATAAAAATGACAAAGGGGTAACAGTCGTTACCAGAAGTGGCTTGATTAAGCTAGAAGAAATCTATAAAAAAACGATTTTTGAAGATGAGCCTGTCAGTGAGGATGTCAAGCAACGTGAGTTGATGGAGATTCTGGTTGATGAGAAGAATGCAGAAATTCTCCGCCTTTATGAACAATTAAAAGCCAAGGATCGCCAGTTATCAGAAAAAGATGAGCAGATGCGTATCAAAGACCGCCAGATTGCTGAGAAAGACAAACAACTCGATCAGCAGCAACAATTGACCCTTCAAGCCATGAAGGATCAAGAAAATCTTAAGCTAGAGCTGGACCAAGCAAAAGAAGAAGTCCAATCAACTAAGAAAGGCTTTTTTGCTCGTTTATTTGGAGGATAATCAAGGAGCTGTTTAGGTTAAATGCTAACCTGATGGCTTCTTTTGTTTCTAAATAGTATAGTTGCTCAAGTAATACTCAATGAAAATCAAAGAGCAAACTAGGAAACTAGCCGCAGGCTGCTCAAAGCACTGCTTTGAGGTTGTAGATAAGACTGACGAAGTCAGTTACATATATCTACGGCAAGGCGACGTTGACGTGGTTTGAATTTGATTTTCGAAGAGTATAAAATAACAGTATAGGAGAGGTATATAATGGAACGATTAGAAGATTACATTGCTTTCGATTTAGAATTTAATCAGCATGAAGGGCAAACACACTTGATTCAAGTATCGGCAGTGCGTTTTAGAGATGGTCAGGAAATCGATGCCTATGATTCCTATGTCCATACCAGTGTGCCTCTAAAGAGTTTTATCAATGGTTTGACTGGGATTACAGCTGAGATCTTAAAAGATGCTCCTCCAGTGGAGAAAGTTATAAAAGATTTCCAAGAGTTTGTGGGTTCTTTACCCATGGTAGGCTACAATGCTGCTAAAAGTGATTTGCCTATTCTAGCAGAGCATGGTTTAGACTACAGCCAGCAGTATAAGGTGGATTTGTATGATGAAGCTTTTGAACGTCGGAGTTCGGATTTACATGGTATTGCCAATCTCAAATTGCAAACCGTTGCCTCGTTTCTTGGATTTCAAGGTCAGTCTCATAATAGCTTAGAGGATGCTCGAATGACGGCGCGTGTTTACGAGTACTTTCTAGAGTCGGATAAAGCTAGAGAATTGTTAGGGGCAGAAAGTGGCCTATCGAACAATCCTTTTGGAGGCTTAGACTTGTCTCAATTATTTGATTAGGAGTGCCTATGAAACCTGAAAAACCTAAAAATCTAGGTTTTAAGCAGATATACTTTAATCTAGATAAAATACTCTTTCTCTTTTTCTTGACTTTCATGATGATTGAGTTTGTCTGGTTACCGTCAAATTCTTGGATTGCTGGACTTTTGCTCCGTCAGACAGGTTATCTCTTTCTATCCTACAACAATATTTTTGCCATTATAAAGGGTTCGCCATTTATTAGTCTTGCTTTATTTATTTTGGTAATCGTTAATTTACTGGTCGCCTATTACCAGATAGGACTTCTCTTTATTGGTGCTCGGCATTTATTATGCCATAAAAAAAGGACCTTGCTGGAGTACAGTCGTAAGGTCTTTCGCCAAAGTATCTTGTTTATGAAGCAAGTGACGCTTTCCAAGATAGCCTTTATCTTCTTTTATGTCATGATGCTCTTTCCATTGATTCGAAAGATTTTAAAGATTTACTATCTCAATAAAATCGTCATTCCAGACTTTATCGTTGATTATGTTGAAGACAAGTATTGGCTAGTAGGTATAGTGGTTACTATTTTGGCTTTACTTCTATTTTACATTTCAGTGCGTTTCATGTTTGCCCTACCTCAGCTTTTATTTGAGAAGAAAACAGTCAAAGAAGCAGTCAGATACAGTCTAGAAAAGACAAGAAAGCACTCCTGGTTTTATATTTGGAACTTGCTTTGGATTATCGTCAAAACCTACCTATTTTTCATTCTTTTACTGATTCCAATATTAGCAAGTCAGGTGCTGATGGATGGTTTGACCCATAAGGAATCTCTTGTGCTAGGAATTATCAACTTTGTTTTAATCAAGAATTTCCACTATATGGCCTTGACTTACTTTCTCATTAAGTTTGTTTCCTTCTTAACAGGAGAAGAATTAGAAATCACACCAAGGAGAAAGAAAGACCACTGGATGAGATGGGGAGTGATGGGATGTGCTGCTATCTTTTTCGCTCTTGAGGGTTATGTTTATTTAGAAGCTCCAGTTGCTAATAAACCTTTGATTATCTCTCACAGGGGAGTATCTAATAAGAATGGTGTGCAAAATACCGTCCAATCACTAGAAAAAACCGCTCAGTTATCTCCAGACTTCGTTGAGACGGATGTTCAGGAAACAAAAGATGGCCAGTTTGTCATGATGCATGATGCCAATATCAAGAATTTGACAGGAGTTAATGCCAAACCTCAGGATTTAACCTTGGAGGAATTGACCAAACTCGATATTTCAGAAAATGGTTATCATAGCAAGGTGTCTAGTTTTGATGACTATCTCAATAAAGCTAATGAATTGCATCAAAAACTCCTCATTGAGATTAAAACTAGTCGAAAAGATAGCTCAGATATGATGAAACGCTTTATGGACAAATATGGAGCCATCATTAAGCAGAATGGCCACCAAATGCAGTCCTTAGACTACCATGTGATTGACCAGGTGCTAGCCTACGACTCACAAATTCCAGTCTATTTCATTCTACCTTACAATAGTATTTTTCCAAGAACGAAAGCCACAGGCTACACCATGGAGTATTCAACCTTGGATGAAAATTTTGTCAACAAGCTTTGGAATACCGATCAGAAATTGTACGTTTGGACTATCAATAGTTCAGAGTCCTTTGATAAATCTGTTCATTTGGGAGCAAATGGCATGATAACGGATGACTTGGAAATGATTCAAGATCAGGTTACCATTGCCCAAGAAGACCCAGAGTATACGGAATTGCTTTTCAAACAGGCCATGGAATTCTTTAATTTTTAGTAAGCAAAAAGAGGAACAGTTGTTCCTCCCATGATAGGCAAGTATTCTCTTGAATACTTGTTTTTCTTATGCTTAGAATGGCAATTTTCCAGCGAAAGCACCCAATTTTTTCTTGGTAGTTTCATCGATTTGTTCAAGAGCAGAGTTGATGGCTTGAACGGTCATATCAGAAAGAGTTTCGAGATCTTCTGGGTCAACGACAGCTGGATTGAAGTCAACGCTGACAACTTTCTTATCTCCAGTCAAGGTCGCTTGAACAAGGTCTTGAGCAGATTTGCCAACAAATTGCATAGTAGCAAGTTCTGCTTGACTTTGTTCCATTTGTTTTTGAAGTTTTTGTGCTTGGCGCATCATGTTTTGCATATTCATCATAGTGATTTACAGTTTCCTTTTTCAATTATTTTCTTTTTTATTTTATCAATTTTGGGGTTAAAAGTCTAATCTTTTTTAGAGAGAATTCATCAAGTATCGATAGGGATGTAGATGGAATAAAAATATAGGATAGATATTCTCAGAGCATAAGAATATTTATCCTATATGTGTTTATGAAAAGTTGCTAGATATTTTATGAGCTCGTTTAAGGGTTTACTAACACTATTCTACTTTATAGAAAAATCCCTCAGTACTACCATTGATAAGTTGTTGTCCAAACCATAAGCGGTCTTGTGTGATATCAGATGAGTCGGTATAGCCATTATCTGTAGAAGAGGTGACAGACATAGTTATAGGGATTCCTGCTGGTAAAAAGGCAATAGCTGCACCAGCACCTCCATCTTTAGAAACAGAATTTGCCTTAAGATAGTGGTCAATTTCTTTAGCATGTTCAATTGAAATTTTGGACTTATCACTTACTAAACCATTTTTGTCGAAAGTAAATTCAATACCTGAACGATTCCTCCAAGTTCCTGAGACACTAGAAAAATCCCCATTTTGAATTGCAGAAATATCCATCCCTTTGCTTTCTGACGGAAGGCTAGTTTCTCCATTTATGAGACTTGTGACAGACTTCCAAGAGAAAGATCTTATATCAAGGGAAGGTGGTTTTGTCCCCAGTCCCTCTTCTGTATCTGATTCGCTAATTAACTCTAACCGTGTTCCATCCTGATTTAACTTGTATAGTTTAACTTGGATTTGATTAGTAGATACACGGGTAGATAATTGGAAATAGCCATTTTCTAAAGGATTAAAATGTACTCGCTCTCCAATAAAGTCCAGATTGTTTTCTGCATTGGTCAGTCGAATAACTTCGTCATTTTTAAGAGTTCGAATATCTAATAAATCGTAATAGTTAGAATCCATTTTTAGGGCAATCAAAAGTTCGTCCGTACCGTCTTGGTCTAAATCATACAAGCTATACTGTAATCCAGAATATTCTTTAGGATAAGTATTTTTTAAGTTTGCTTTTGAATTGACCTCTGTATGTGAAGCTGGTGAACCATCTAATACTTTGGCATATTCTTTAAGGATAGGATTGTACAGGGTGTAGTCAGTTTTCTTTTCTTCCGATGTGGAAGAAGTGGAACTAGTACTTGAGGCAATCGCTTCAGAACTTGTTGCAGAAGTATTTTCACTCTGATGTTGGCAAGCCGTTAAAATAGAGATAGCTAAAATACTAATACTGAATAGAAATAATTTTTTCATATGTTTAATCTTGCAATTCTAAACCTTGAGCATCTTGGTGCCATTTGCTACCAGTTTTGGACGTTAAAACTTGAATAGTAATTATAATATTCCAAATTGCATTTGCTAGTAAAACAAATGGCAATAAAATAGGAATGATAGCTAGCAGAGTTATGCCGATACGCTTGTATCCTTGTTTGGAATTTCCGATGTAAAAATCGTATCCACCAAGTGCTCCTAAAAATAGGGCAAATAAGGCTGCGGCCAGTTTAGATTTATCACTCACTCCATTTGAATGTTGGCTAGAGCTAGCTGGAGATGTGTTATCTATTTTTGAAACAATATACTCATCACCGTTTTGATAAAATTCTACGTAATCACCTACTTGTGGTTCAAAACCAAAACTTTTTCTTGAAATTGCAGTAAATTGGCCATTATCACCTTTTCCAACATAAACTGTTTCATCTTCAATTTTTATAACTTTGTTCATATAATTGTCTCCTTAATCTATTTCTATTGTATGTTAAACCCACTCACCGTTGTAATTAACACGATAGCCATCAGGGGTCGTTGTATTGATTGCTAGTGCACCAGAGCTATAAGCATAGTACCATTTACCAGATACCTTCATCCAGCCAGTTTTCATAGCGCCTGAGTCTTGAAGATAGTACCAGCTACCGTTATCTTTGACCCAACCTGTCTTCATCGCACCTGAACCGTCGAGATAGTACCAGCTACCGTCTTTTACCCAGCCAGTTTGCATCCAGCCAGAGTTGTCAAAACGATACCAAACACCATTGATTTTTTCCCAGCCATTAGTTGTATAGGAACCGTCGGCGTGTTTGTACCACCAACGAGAACCAGATTGTAGCCAACTACCTGAGATATTAGAATTCGAACCTGATTGAGTTGTTGTGTTAGTATTTGAATTTGTAGAAGGATTTCCGATAGTCACATCTTTTCTAACTTTAAAGACACGTTTTCTTGTATCAGTTAAGTCACCGTAAGGCGAACCAGCTTCTCCAGACATCTCCAAAATATATGTTCCATCTGGAAATTGTTCTGAAACAAAAATATCACCTTTAAATTGATTGCTATAAAATAAAGGTTGTAAAAATTGATCACTGACATCTTTAGTTAAGCCACTAAAAATGACAGCATCGTGACTTTGGTACACAATTTTTCCGGTCGCTTTATCAATCAAAGTAACATTTCCCTTAGCAGCATTATCACCTCCATGTGGTAGTGGCTCTGAAAGTTTTCCTTCGAAGCTAAGTCCAAAATAATCAATTTCAACCTTTGTAATTGTTGCTTCTATTTGTTTTTCAGTACTCGTATTCTCGCTAGCTGATACTTGATTAGCTGTGATAACTCCAGTGCCAAGAAGTGATAGAGCTGAGATAGTTGCAAGTGTAAATTTTTTAGTTTGTTTGTGCATTCATTTGATACTCCCTATTTTTATTTGTTGTAAAGTAATCAGTTTGTCCTAAAATCTAGACTTTTTTGGACAAACTTGATAGAATGGTAGTGTAATAATAATCGGTCAAAATGCTGGATTTTAGAACCTTTTTTCTAACGAAAATAGTTCTAAAATAAAGTGTATTTCCTGTCCAAAAAATCCTAGGTTTTTTGACAGGAACTATGAATTTTTTATCCAATTATGAAAGGTGCTTTTTGATACTCCTAAGATGTCTGCACCTTCTCGTAAGGTTATTTCTTTTTTGGTATATTGAGCTATTACATCAGGGAGATTATCCGGGGCAATCAATTTTGGTCTACCGAATTTTTTCCCTTTTTTCTTTGCTTCTCGTATTCCTTCCATTTGTCTTTGTTTGATTTGTTCTCTTTCAAACTGTGCCACATAAGATAGAACTTGCAAAACGATATCGGATATTAGTTTTCCTGTGATATTGTCATCGCTGTTCTTTGTGTTTAATAAGGGGAAATCTAAAACAGTTATATTTACTTTCTTTTTCTTAGTAATTGATTGCCATTGTTCTAAAATTTCATCATAGTTTCTTCCCAATCTATCAATTGATTTAATAACTAATTCATCATTCTCCTTCAAGGTAGTTAATAATTTTTGATATTCGATTCTGTCAAAATCCTTTCCTGAAACATAATCAATAAAAATATTTTCTTTTGCTAATTTGTTTTCTACCAAGGCTGAAAATTGCCTATCAATATTTTGTTCTCTTGTAGATACTCGAACATAACCGTAACGCATAAGGCTACCACCTATCTTTTTATCTCTATTTTAGACGAAAAGAAAACTACCGCCCATAATGAGTGGTAGTTTGGTGTACTCTTTGCTACTGTATTTTTTTGCCAAGATTTTGTCTTGGATGCGTGAATAGTAGTGTTGGATAAAAAATCTTAAGGGCTTAAAATCCTTTTAAACCAACCTTTTTGATGTTTACAAAAATTAAAAACAGTATGTTCAATTTTTGCATGTTCATCATGGTGATTTATAGTTTCCTTTTATCTTATTTTCCTTTTTATTTTATCAATTTTGGGGTTAAAAGTCTAATCTTTTTCTGAGAGAATCTAAGAATTGTGCTTGGCAGTGGAAAATAAAAGTAGACTTCCTGCGAAACAAAATATGATACAATAAAACTATGAATTATGAAGTAAGTAAACAATTAACTGATGCACGATTTAAGCACCTTGTTGGTGTTCAGCTCACTACTTTTGAAGAGATGTTAGCTGTGTTAAAAACAGTTTATCAACTTAAACACGCAAAAGGTGGACGAACCCCTAAGTTAAGCCTAGAAGACCTCCTCATGGCTACTCTCCAATACATGCGAGAATACCGCACTTATGAACAAATTACGGCTGATTTTGGCATTCACGAAAGCAACTTAATCCGTCGGAGTCAATGGGTTGAAGCAACTCTTATTCAAAGTGGCTTTACGATTTCAAAAACTCATCTTAGTGCTGAGGATACGGTGATTGTGGATGCAACAGAGGTAAAAATCAATCGTCCTAAAAAATCAACTAGCCAATTATTCTGGTAAAAAGAAATGTCATGCTATGAAGGCTCAGGCGATTGTCACAAGCCAAGGGAGAATTGTTTCTTTGGATATTGCAGTGAACTATTGTCATGATATGAAGTTGTTCAAAATGAGTCGCAGAAATATCGGACAAGCTGGTAAAATCTTGGCAGACAGTGGTTATCAAGGGATCATGAAGATGTATTCACAAGCGCAAATTCCGAAGAAATCAAGCAAACTTAAGCCACTAACTCTTGAAGATAAATCCTATAATCATGTGCTATCTAAAGAGAGAATCAAGGTTGAGAATATTTTGGCCAAAGTAAAAACGTTTAAAATGTTTTCAACAACCTATTGAAATCGACGTAAACGATTTGGATTACGAATGAATTTGATTGCTGGAATTATCAACTGTGAACTAGAATTCTAGTTTCGCAGGAAGTCTAATAAAAAAACTTTGTACTCTAGCAACCATCGCGTGGCTAGCTAGAGTGCAAAGTTTTTTTGAGTTTGGAACATGGAAACAGCAGTTGATTTCAAGAAACAAAAAAGAACAGCCGAAGCTGTCTTTTTATCATTATTTGAGACCGTATTTTTTGTTGAAACGATCCACGCGTCCATCTGCTTGAGTGAACTTTTGACGTCCAGTGTAGAATGGGTGTGAGTCTGATGAAATTTCCACACGGATCAATGGGTAAGTTTCGCCTTCGAACTCAACTGTTTCGTTAGAGCGTTTTGTTGAACCGCTAAGGAATTGGTAACCAGTAGTTGTGTCCATGAAGACAACTGGGCGATATTCTGGATGGATATCTTTTTTCATTTTGCAATATTTCCTTTCTGCCATGGTCTCTTTGCGAGCCATAGATTGTTACCATACTAGTCTATCAGATTATGAAAAGTTTGGCAAGTATTTTATCAGTTTTTAAGCAAGTTTTTTAACTTTTGGTAGATGATTTCGTTTTCCTCTTGGCTATAGGAATTGGCACCACTTGCTAGAGGGTGGCCTCCTCCATCATGTTCTTTGGCAATTTCATTGATAGGATGAATTTTACTGCGTAAGCGAACACGGTAGTGGCCATCAGCCTGCTCCACAAAAATTCCCCAGAGACTCACACTGTCAATACGTCCAGGAGCACCGACAATGGCTGCAGTTTCAGCATCGGTGACATTGAATTGTTTCAAGACTTCTTGACTCAGGATAACGCGAGCTGCACCATTTTCATCCACTTCCAGACGGTCATAGATATAGCCTTGAAGTTTAGCAATTTTGTAGCTCATAGTGTCCATTTTGCGAGTGAGAGCCGCAAAGTCAAAGTTATGTTCTCTCAAATAAGCAGCCAGGCGAAGAGTTCGTGCAGTCGTAGAAGGATAAAGAAAGCGACCTGTATCACCAACAATACCAGCAAAAAGCAACTCAGCAGCTTGATCTGACAAGGCCAGTTGAGTTGTTTGGGCAAATAGGGTAATCATCTCGCTAGCACTGCTTGAACTAGTATCGATCCATGATAGGTCACCATATACATCATCATTTGGATGGTGGTCAATCTTAATGAGAAAATCACCTTGAATATAGCGTTTATCATCAATACGAGCAGTATTCGCCGTATCACAGACGATGACAAGTGCACCTTGGTAGGCACTATCTTCAATAAGATCCATTTTAGCCATCCAAGTAAGAGTTGGTTCATCAAAACCAACTGCTTTGATAGTTTTTTCTGGGAAATGATGTTTGAGAAGAGCTTTCAATCCCACCTGACTTCCCAAGGCATCAGGGTCTGGTTTCATATGACGATGAATGATAATCGTATCGTATTCTTTAATTTTTTCTAAAATTTGATGGCAAATTTCCATAAATAACCTCAATTCTTTCTCATTTCATTGTAGCACAAGAATTTTTATTTTTAAAATGAAAAAGATGTGATATAATGGAGAAAGATAAATTGAGGAGGACGATATGGCATTAGCAAAAATTGTATTTGCCAGTATGACCGGTAATACCGAAGAAATTGCAGATATTGTAGCAGACAAATTACGTGACTTGGGCTTGGATGTCGATGTTGATGAATGTACAACTGTTGACGCTTCAGACTTCTTGGAAGCAGACATCGCTATCGTTGCGACCTATACTTATGGTGATGGAGAATTGCCAGATGAGATGATGGACTTCTACGAAGACCTAGCAGATCTCAACTTGAATGGCAAAATCTACGGAGTGGTCGGCTCAGGAGATACCTTCTACGATGAATTCTGTAAGGCTGTTGATGACTTTGACCGTGTCTTTGTGTCAACAGGAGCAGAAAAAGGTTCAGAGTGTGTTAAAGTTGATCTTTCTGCCGAGGAAGAAGATATTGAACGCTTGGAACAATTCGCAGAAGAATTGGCTGCTAAAGTAGGATAAGCACAAAAGTGCGCTGATGTAATCAATCAGTGCATTTTTCTTATCGTGAGTTGGGATTTTACTAGCCTATTTGGTGGCTTTTTGATACAATAATTCAAATAAAGGAGGAGATTGTATGGATTTAGATATTATTCGTCAAGAAATTGATCAAATTGACGATCAAATTGTCAAACTGTTAGAAGAACGAATGCATTTGGTTGAGGGGGTAGTTGCCTATAAGAAAGCTTCAGGTAAACCGATTTTAGATACCAAGAGAGAAGAAGTTATTTTTGAAAAGGTTAGAAGTCGTGTAGAGGACAAGAGCTATCAGGAGACTATTGTAGCGACTTTTTCTGACATACTCAAACGTTCGCGTGATTATCAGGATCAAAACATCAAATGAAAAAAGAACAATTTTATCCGCTAGGAATTTTTCTAGCTGCCATGGTGGGCGGACTTGTGCGCTACCTTGTTTCTACTTGGTTACCAGCCAGTCCAGACTTTCCTTGGGGCACTCTCTTTGTAAACTATCTGGGAATTTTCTGCCTGGTTTATCTTGTCAAGGGATATCTGGTCTATAAAGGAACCAGTAAAGGCGTTATTTTAGCACTGGGGACGGGCTTTTGTGGCGGTTTAACAACCTTTTCCAGTCTCATGCTTGATGCTGTGAAACTGCTTGATACAGGGCGCTATCTTAGTTTAGTTATGTATTTGCTTTTGAGTATTGGTGGAGGCCTACTTTTGGCTTATTTTCTAGGGAGGAAAAAATGGTAATGGTCTATCTTGCAATCGCTTGTGGTCTTGGAGCCCTGGTACGGTATTTCTTTTCCCGCTATAATCAAGCTTCTAAATTGCCACTTGGAACGCTCATAGCCAATCTTTTAGGGTGTTTGTTGATTGGCTTGCTCTACAACCATGTGGAGTCTAAGGAAGTCTATGCTATTCTAGCAACTGGATTTTGTGGCGGTCTGACAACTTTTTCGACCTTGAATGATGAACTGCAAAGACTGTTAAGTGATAAGAAGGTATTTTATTCTTATTTGGCTTTGACCTACCTAGGTGGTTTGATTGCGATTTTTTTAGGAATTCTGCTATAAATTTCTTTACTTTTTTGTGGAAATTTGGTAAACTGTATCTTGTGTGTAATGGACGCACAAAAATACAGTTTATCCGCTGAGGAAGATTCCTCAAGATTGACAAAGATAGGAGAATAAAATGAATCCATTAATCCAAAGCTTGACTGAAGGTCAACTTCGTACAGATATCCCATCATTCCGTCCTGGTGACACTGTTCGTGTACACGCGAAAGTTGTCGAAGGTAACCGTGAACGTATCCAGATTTTTGAAGGTGTTGTTATCGCACGTAAAGGTGCTGGCATCTCAGAAAACTATACAGTTCGTAAAATCTCTAACGGTGTAGGTGTTGAGCGTATCTTCCCAATCCACACTCCACGTGTTGAAAAAATCGAAGTTGTACGTTACGGTAAAGTACGTCGTGCGAAATTGTACTACTTGCGTGCTCTTCAAGGTAAAGCAGCTCGTATCAAAGAAATCCGTCGTTAATTCGACTAAAAAACTCTGCTTCTTCAGCAGAGTTTTTATCTAGCTCCCTTAGTTCAATGGATATAACAACTCCCTCCTAAGGAGTAGTTGCAGGTTCGATTCCTGCAGGGGGCAGTAATTAGACATCAAAAACCGCTCAGCCGAGCGGTTTTCGTATATTCTTCACTTTTACAGTACCCATGTACGGATGGCATGGGCAACGCCAGATTCGTCATTTGTTTTAGTGATGTATTTGGCGATTTTTTTGATTTCTGGATTTCCATTTTCCATAACAACGGGGTTACCAACGACTTCCAGCATGGCACGGTCATTTTCTTCGTCACCGATAGCCATGGTTTGATCTTTGGTCAATCCGAGTTTTTCAGCTAAGTGAGTAATGGCTGAACCCTTGTCTACATTCTTTTTAAGGAGTTCGAGGTAGAAAGGAGCAGATTTGTTGATGGAGTAGTGTTCGTAAAATTCTGCTGGGATTTTTTCAATCGCAGCATCAAGAATCTCAGGTTCATCGATGAACATACACTTGACGATTTCTTTATCGGCCATTTCTTCAGGTGTACGGTAGAAGATGGGCATGCTGACGAGGGTTGATTCGTGCACCGTATATTTTCCAATATTGCGATTTGCAGTGTAGATACCGTCCTTGGTAATGGCATGCATGTGGACACCGAGCTTGCGACTGAGGAATTCCATATCCAGATAATCCTCATAGGTCAAGGATTCACTGACAATCTCATGTCCTGTAGCAGTTTCTTGGACAAGGGCACCATTGAAGGTCACCACATAGTCACCCTCGTCTCTCAACTGCAAGTCGTCTAGAAGCTTGGCAACACCTGCGATAGGGCGGCCAGTTGCAATCACAACTTTGACACCAGATTCTTTGGCATCTTGGATGGCAGAAAAGACTTCAGGAGTAATCTCCTTTTGGCTATTGACTAGGGTTCCGTCAATATCGACGGCGATAAGTTTAATACTCATAAAATTCCTCTTCTAGTTTTTATTTGGGGTAAAATGATCGTTTTCAATCAAGTGTAAAAATTGCTGGGTAATGCTTGCGAAGATACTGTTTTGGTCCAACATTTCTTTCGGGAAATAAAAACGATTATCTCCGTGGCGACTGCCAGCAAGGGATTGGACGATAGGAGACAGGCTAGAGAGTTCGGCCAGTTGACCATTTTTTTGTAAAATCTCAATCTGTGTCCGTGGATTTTCAGATTCGGGACGATAGATATCATAAGGGAGGTCAAAGTTCTTATGAATGGCAGTATAGTAGTCGGGATCAAAGCCAATGTCCTCAACCAATTTTCTCATGCTAGCGAGTTGGTCTTGATCTTCTTGTGAAAAGGTAATGGATTTAAAGACCTTGCGGTTGACAAAGCGTTGCGATAAATCTGCTAGAATCTTGTCAGGACTGGTCATCCATAGCTGGAAATAGGTGTTCATCACACCATCATCCAGAGCCAGATAATCAGACAAGGTCACATTTTTTTCAAAGAAAGGAAGGAGATATGGAGATGTTCGTGCAAAGAAGTCCTTATCTTCTGGATAAAGTTCCTTAGCCCGTTTGAGGAGATTCTGTAGGAGAACTTCCATGGCACGTGTTGCTGGGTGGAAATAAACCTGCATGTACATCTGGTAGCGACTGAGGACGTAGTCTTCGATGGCGTGCATGCCATTGCGCTGAAAGGCGATGCCATTTTCGACAGGACGAATGACTCGGAGGATGCGAGTCAGGTCAAATTCTCCATAGGAAGCTCCTGTAAAATAGGAGTCGCGCAAGAGATAGTCCATGCGGTCCGCATCAATCTGGCTAGAAATGAGTTGCACGACCTGCTTGTTAGGATAGGTATGGTCGATGACACTGGCCACCTTTTCTGGAAAATCTGGCGCTACTTGTAGTAGGACTTGGTGAATCTCCGTTTCAGGACTTTGGATAATCTCCTGAGTAATAGCTTCGTGGTCTGTATCAAAGAGATGTTCAAAAGTATGGGAGTAGGCACCATGTCCGAGGTCATGAAGGAGTGCAGCGGTCATGGTCAAGAGAGACTCAGCAGGATTCCATTCTTCAGGATATTTTTCTTCAAAAATCTCTGTGATACGTCGTGCAATTTCATAGACTCCTAGACAGTGAGAGAAGCGACTGTGTTCTCCACCGTGGAAGGTATAACTGGAAGTTCCCAGTTGCTTGATTCGACGCAAACGCTGAAATTCTTTTGTATTAATCAAGTCATAGATGATTTGATTATTGACATGGATGTAGTTGTGAACTGGGTCACGGAATACTTTTTCGTTCATATGACCATTATAGCAAAATCCTGCTCTTTTTGGTAAAATAGTAAGACAAGAGACAAGAAAGAGGACTTGATGTGAAGATTCGGATGCGAAATAGGATTCAGTTTGATGAGCAGTTGGAAGTGATTGACCAACTCTATGATGTGGAAGTGCATGAAAAAGGAGATTATAGCTACCTGCTTTTCTATAATGAGGAAAAGGAAAAAGTGGTTATTAAATTTCATGGTCAAGAACTGGTGATGAGCCGATTTTCTAATCCCAAGACCATTATGCGCTTTTTAAAGGATAGTGATAGTTTAGCCTATATTCCCACACCTACGGGCATGCAGGAGTTTATCATCCAAACGAGCCATTATCAAGTTGATGGGCAAAAGATTGAACTAGATTATCAACTACAAAATCAAGAGGGACATCCCTTTGCCAGCTATCAATTGGAAATTACTTGGTGCTAGTCTCTTGTTTTTTTCAAATTTTTGCTAGCTATCTTCTCGGATTAGCCTGCTAATGTGGTAGATTAGGCTAATTTTTGGTATAATAAAAGTTATGGAAATCGAAAAAACCAATCGTATGAATGCGCTCTTTGAATTTTATGCGGCGCTTTTGACAGATAAGCAAATGAATTATATAGAGCTCTACTATGCTGATGATTACAGCCTTGCTGAGATTGCCGAGGAGTTTGGTGTTAGTCGTCAGGCTGTCTATGACAATATCAAGCGGACAGAAAAGATTCTGGAAGATTATGAGATGAAATTGCACATGTACTCGGACTACATTGTCCGCAGTCAAATTTTTGACCAGATTTTGGAGCGCTATCCCAAGGATGACTTTCTGCAGGAGCAGATAGAAATTTTAACAAGCATTGATAATAGAGAATAAGAGGAAGAAAAATGGCATTTGAAAGTTTAACAGAACGTTTGCAGAACGTCTTTAAAAATCTACGTAAAAAAGGAAAAATCTCTGAATCTGATGTCCAAGAGGCAACCAAAGAAATTCGCTTGGCCTTGCTTGAGGCCGACGTTGCCTTGCCTGTTGTAAAGGACTTTATCAAGAAAGTTCGTGAGCGTGCAGTCGGGCATGAGGTCATTGATACCCTTAATCCTGCGCAACAGATTATTAAAATCGTTGATGAGGAACTGACAGCTGTTTTAGGTTCTGATACAGCTGAGATTATCAAGTCACCTAAGATTCCTACAATCATCATGATGGTTGGTTTGCAGGGGGCTGGTAAAACAACCTTTGCTGGTAAATTGGCCAACAAACTCAAGAAAGAAGAAAATGCTCGTCCTTTGATGATTGCGGCGGATATTTATCGTCCAGCTGCCATTGATCAGCTCAAAACTCTTGGACAACAGATTGATGTGCCGGTTTTCGCTCTTGGAACAGAGGTTCCAGCTGTGGAGATTGTTCGTCAAGGTTTGGAACAAGCCCAAGCTAATCATAATGACTATGTCTTGATTGATACGGCAGGTCGTTTGCAGATTGATGAGCTTCTGATGAATGAGCTTCGTGACGTGAAAGCATTGGCTCAACCAAATGAAATTCTCCTCGTGGTTGATGCCATGATTGGTCAAGAAGCGGCCAATGTTGCGCGTGAGTTTAATGCTCAGCTGGAAGTGACGGGGGTCATCCTTACCAAGATTGATGGTGATACTCGTGGTGGTGCTGCTCTGTCTGTTCGTCACATTACCGGAAAACCAATCAAGTTCACTGGTACAGGTGAAAAGATTACGGACATTGAAACCTTCCACCCAGACCGCATGTCTAGCCGTATCCTTGGTATGGGGGATATGCTCACTTTGATTGAGAAAGCTTCTCAGGAATACGATGAGCAAAAAGCCCTTGAAATGGCTGAGAAGATGCGCGAAAATACCTTTGATTTCAATGATTTCATTGATCAGTTGGATCAGGTACAAAACATGGGGCCAATGGAAGACTTGCTCAAGATGATTCCAGGTATGGCTAACAATCCAGCCCTTCAAAACATGAAGGTAGATGAGCGTCAGATTGCTCGTAAACGTGCCATTGTGTCTTCCATGACACCTGAAGAACGTGAAAACCCAGATTTGTTAAATCCAAGCCGCCGCCGTCGTATCGCTGCGGGTTCTGGAAATACCTTTGTAGAAGTCAATAAATTCATCAAAGACTTTAACCAGGCTAAACAACTCATGCAGGGTGTTATGTCTGGAGATATGAACAAGATGATGAAGCAAATGGGAATCAATCCAAACAACCTTCCTAAGAATATGCCAAATATGGGAGGAATGGATATGTCTGCCCTTGAAGGAATGATGGGACAAGGCGGTATGCCTGACCTGTCAGCTCTAGGAGGAGCAGGAATGCCAGATATGAGTCAGATGTTTGGTGGCGGACTCAAAGGTAAAATCGGTGAATTTGCCATGAAACAGTCTATGAAACGCATGGCTAACAAAATGAAAAAGGCGAAGAAGAAACGTAAGTAAGACAAGGGAAGGCCGTAGGGCTTTCCTTTTTTATAAAGAAGAAAAATGAGCACTTCCGTAATTGGAAATGCTCGTTTTTTGATATGTTTAGACTACTATACTCAATGAAAATCAAAGAACAAACTAGGAAACTAGCCGCAGGTTGCTCAAAACACTGTTTTGAGGTTGTGGATAGAACTGACGAAGTCAGTAACCATATCTACGACAAGGAGACGTTGACGTGGTTTGAAGAGATTTTCGAAGAGTATTAGTCTTTATTTTCGTATGGCAAGATTAAGTTCAAGATGATTCCTGTCATGGCTGATAGGGCAGTACCTGAAAGGGTAACTGGACCAAGTTTAAGGATAGCTCCTCCAAGTCCAAGGACCAACATAGCACTTGCGATGATTAGGTTACGCATTTGAGCGAAGTCAACACGTTCTTTAATCAAGACTTTCAAACCATTACTTGCGATAACTCCGTAGAGAAGGATTGACATACCACCAAGTACAGCGTTTGGAATAGTTGAAATCAAGGCAGTGAATTTACCAAGGAAGCTAAGGGCAATCGCGATAAAGGCAGCGTTACGGATAACTGAGACAGAAGCGATACGAGTCATACCGATAACCCCTGTATTTTCTCCGTAAGTTGTATTGGCTGGTCCACCAAGGAAGGCAGAAACAGAAGTTGCGATACCGTCACCAAGAAGAGTACGGTGAAGACCTGGTTCTTTCAAGAATTGACGACCACAGATTTGACCCAAAACAGTATGGTCTCCGATATGTTCAGAAATTGTTACGATAGCGATTGGCAAGATAGCGATGGTTTCTGGGCCAAAGTAAAGATTGTATTCTTTAAAGGCACCACCTGTGCTAAATGGCAAGTAGAAACCAGGAATTTCAAACCAGTTAGCTTTAAGAACTGGTGTAAAGTCAACCAAACCAAGAGTTAGTGCGAAGAGGTAACCACCGATAATGGCAAAGAGGAATGGAATGATTCGTAGGAAGCCTTTTCCTTTTGTATTGATAAAGGCAGCAATCAAGAAAGTAACAACGGCTACAAGAGCATTTTTCCAATTCCCGTCAGCTACAAGACCAGCATTGGTAACAGCTGAACCTGCAAGTCCCAGACCGATAACGATAATCATAGGTCCGATGATGATTGGTGGCAAGAGTTTATCAATCCATTTTGTACCTGCAAAACGAACACCTGCAGCCACAAGGACATAGACCAAACCAGTCAAGATAACTCCTGTTTGAGCAGCAGATACATCACCACCCATTTCTTTCATAGCCAGTGACATTGCTGTGATAAAGGCAAAAGAAGAACCTAGATAAACTGGAACTTTAAATCCAGTTGAAATCATATAGATGAGTGTCCCGACACCTGAAGCAAAAAGGGCAACAGATACAGGCATTCCCAAAATCAAGGGTACCAAGATGGTCGCACCGAACATGGCGAAAACGTGTTGGAAACTAAGGAGAATTCCTTTTCCAGCCGAAGGACGTTGGTCAACGTCTAGTAACAAATCAACAGTTGATTCTTGTTTCATATAAACCTCACTTTTGGGCATCAAAAAAGAGCCCATTATTTTACAGCAATAGGCCCTCAGAGTAAGACTTCTCTAAAATCTAGACTTTAAAGAGTTTCAAGTATTTCTGCGTCTTCGTCACCTCACGGGATGACATTAAAAACCTTTGCTTGTGATAGTATAGCAGAAATTCCGAACTTTGTAAACATTTTTTACTAAAAAATTTAAAGCGGGCGTTTGTTGGGCATGCCAGCCTTTCTTGGATATTTATTTGGTGTTTCTTTTTTCTTTTCTACCACTGTGATGTAACGTGGATCTCCATTTGGTAGGGCGTAGCTGAGATTGTCTTCTACTTTACTAAAAAGGAGGTTGAGGGCATTCTTAGCTTCTAATAATTCCTCAGGAGCATTGCTAGCCTTGAGTGCCAATAGTTTTCCGCCAACTTTAAGGTAGGGAATAGTTAATTCAGATAGGACTTGCATACGGGCAACCGCACGAGCCGTTACAAAATCATACTGAGCACGGAAGTTTTTGTCTTGGGCAAAATCTTCGGCACGTCCATGGTAGAAATGAACATCGTCTAAATCCAGTTCCTGAGCCAAAAGTTTGAGGAAGTTGATGCGCTTGTTGAGAGAATCAATGATAGTTACATTTAGCTGAGGATAGAGAATTTTCATCGGTAGACTAGGAAATCCTGCCCCGGCTCCAATATCAAGAAGTTTGATAGTTTCATTTGAAATTAAGCCTTGCAGAATGGGTGCAATCGAATCGTAAAAGTGTTTCAGATAGACTTCTTCCTTATCTGTAATAGCCGTCAAATTAATCTTCTCATTCCACTCGACCAAGAGTTCAAAATAGCGTTCAAATTGTTTTTTTTGCTGGTCCGAAAGTGAAAGATTCTGCTCGGCAAGCAGGTTGTAAAATGTTTCTGGTTTCATAGTTATTTCCTTCTTTAGTATTATCTTATTTTACCACAATCATTAAAAATTTGATATACTGGTACTAATCTAAAAGTAGAAAGGACTTATATAATGACTTGGATTATTCTTGGAGTTATCGCTCTTATTGTTATTTTTGTAATTGTTAGCTATAACGGTTTGGTTAAGAATCGTATGCAAACAAAGGAGGCTTGGAGTCAGATTGATGTTCAGTTGAAACGTCGAAATGATCTCTTGCCAAACTTGATTGAGACTGTAAAAGGTTATGCCAAATATGAAGGTTCTACCCTTGAAAAGGTGGCAGAACTGCGTAACCAAGTGGCAGCAGCGACTTCACCAGCAGAAGCTATGAAAGCTAGTGATGCCCTCACTCGTCAGGTTTCAGGTATTTTTGCAGTTGCAGAAAGCTATCCAGATTTGAAAGCTAGTGCCAACTTTGTTAAATTGCAAGAGGAGTTGACAAACACAGAAAATAAAATTTCTTACTCCCGTCAACTCTACAACAGTGTTGTCAGCAACTACAATGTAAAATTAGAAACTTTCCCAAGCAATATTATCGCTGGAATGTTTGGATTTAAAGCAGCAGATTTCCTTCAAACACCAGAAGAGGAAAAGTCAGTTCCTAAAGTTGATTTTAGCGGTTTAGGTGACTAAGATGTTGTTTGATCAAATTGCAAGCAATAAACGAAGAACCTGGATTTTATTGTTGGTATTTTTCCTACTCTTAGCTCTTGTTGGCTATGCGGTTGGCTACCTCTTTATGCGATCTGGGCTTGGTGGTTTGGTTATCGCACTGATTATCGGCTTTATCTATGCCTTGTCCATGATTTTTCAATCGACAGAGATCGTCATGTCCATGAATGGAGCGCGTGAGGTGGATGAACAAACGGCACCAGACCTCTACCATGTAGTGGAAGATATGGCTATGGTGGCTCAGATTCCTATGCCTCGTGTTTTCATCATTGATGATCCAGCCTTAAATGCCTTTGCGACAGGTTCTAACCCTCAAAACGCAGCGGTTGCTGCGACGTCAGGTCTCCTAGCTATCATGAATCGTGAAGAACTAGAAGCTGTTATGGGACATGAAGTCAGTCATATTCGTAATTACGATATCCGTATTTCGACTATTGCTGTTGCCCTTGCTAGTGCTATCACCATGCTTTCTAGTATGGCCGGTCGTATGATGTGGTGGGGTGGAGCAGGTCGCAGACGAAGTGATGATGACCGAGATGGAAATGGCTTAGAAATCATTATGCTCGTAGTTTCTCTACTAGCTATTGTGCTGGCACCTCTTGCTGCCACCTTGGTACAACTAGCTATTTCTCGTCAGAGGGAATTCCTTGCTGATGCTTCCAGTGTCGAGTTGACTCGTAATCCTCAAGGGATGATTAATGCTCTATGTAAGTTGGATAATAGTAAACCGATGAGTCGTCCTGTCGATGATGCCAGCAGTGCACTTTATATCAATGATCCCAAGAAAGGGGGAGGGTTCCAAAAACTCTTTTATACCCACCCACCTATCTCAGAACGGATTGAACGTTTAAAACATATGTAAAAAAGAATCCAGAGGTTGTCTCTGGATTTTTGCTATGTTGCAAATTTATAAATCTTCTAAATTAACTACCTCTAAACCGTGTTCTGTTAAGCGATAGATGCTTGAACAGACCTCTTTTAAGAAACGACGGTCATGCGAAACAGTGATGAGACCACCAGGATAAGTGGCAAAGAGTTTTCTGAGTTCGGGTTGAGAAGTTGGAGAAAAGTTTCGTGTGGGTTCATCTAGCAGGAGAAAGTCTGGTTTGCGCAAGACTAAATCCAAAAGCAGAAGTTTCCCCTGTTGCCCGCCAGATAAGGAGCGAATTTGATGCTGCATTTCTTGATAACTGAAATTGAGACTGGCTAAGCGAGATTGGATTTTCTGCAGTTCCTCTTTTTCCCCAGTTTTGCTGAGATAGGCGATTGGGGATAACTCCAATTGCAGTTTTTGCTGGTAATCTTGTGGCATAAAACCAAGGGAAATCTCTTTTTTATCATTAAGAAGTTGCTGTAACTTGGCTAGCAGAGTTGATTTACCAACACCATTTTGGCCGATGATACCGATTTTTTCTTGGCCACGGACAGTTAGTTGTAGTTTTTGAACCAAAACTCGGCCGCCAATGGCCAAATTTTCCTTTTCCAGTTGGATTAAGACTTTAGAGGCCGGTAATGGTTGGATATCTGAGAAGAAAAGTCTGATTTCTTCCTCTTCAAGTGGCTTTTGGGTCATGGACTGAGCTGCCCTTTCGTAGCGTTTTTCTTGTGAGAGGACAGTTTTCATCTTTTTAGCCAATAGGCGACCGGCAGTACTGTCTTTGGTAGCTCGAAGCGTAGTTTCTACATTTTGCTTGACTCGCCGATGTTTTTCCATGGTTTTATCGTAGGCTCTTTGGTCGTTAGCAGCTTGCTGGCTTTGTCTGACAAAATTAGCCTTTCTCTGCTCACTATAGCGATCATAGTCTAAATGCTCTACTAGCGTTTCTGCTTCTTTCCGGTGCTTGACCAGTCGCAAGTGGACAATGGTATCAGCCGTTTCAGAAAGAAAGTCTTCATCATGGGAAATGAAAATAACGGTTTGCTGAATCTTTCGAATCTGACCTTTTAGCCAATCAACCGTCTCAAGGTCTAGGTCATTTGAAGGTTCATCTAAAAATAAAATCTCAAAGGGTTTGGCTAACTCATGGATGAGCTGAATTTTCAAAGCTTCGCCACCGGAGAGGCTCCCGATCTCTTGGTCGCTTGCGAAACGATCACTATCAAAATGCAACTCTTCAGCTAAGCGATAAAGGATACTGTAGTCTAAATCAATAGAATCTAAAAAGAAGTAGTCGTGTAGAGATTGTTTTTTCAGCTCCTCGGGGACTTTTTGAGGAATATAGGCCAGTGACTGATAGTCAGACTGGACGTCTCCCCTGATAGTGAAATCAGACAAATATTCCCCCATTAAAGTTTTAAGTAAGGTTGATTTGCCATTTCCTTCCTCTCCAATAATAGCTACTTTTTCCCCGTCTTGGATGGTCATGCTTAGGTCAGAGACAAGATCTCGTAAATCTTTGTTTTGTGTGATGGTCAGGTGATTGATTTTTATCATATGATTGCCCTTTCTAGAATGTCCAATAGTGCATAACAAAAAGCTCTACTTTACCTAGTAGAGCCAAAGTTTATGTCAAAAAACTCTATTAATACTCTTCGAAAATCTCTTCAAACCACGTCAGCGTCGCCTTACCGTAGATATATGTAACTGACTTCGTCAGTCTTATCTACAACCTCAAAGCAGTGCTTTGAGCAACCTGCAGCTAGCTTCCTAGTTTGCTCTTTGATTTTCATTGAGTATAAAATGCCAGAAAAAGAGCATAAAAGAGTACACAAAAAGAGACAAAAACAAGATCTACTAAATAAAGGTTCTTTATTTGATAGACTTAGTTGTTCATGTCTCCCTTACCTCCGAGTATTAGTATCTCTATACTATACCTTTCAGGATATTTTGTCAACAGAAAACTGACAATTCTAATCTCTAAAATCCGAAAACAGGTCCATAAAGAGTTAGTACGTGTTTGACATGCTCGTAATGGAACTTGTCATAGTTCCGTCAAGCGGTACGTGCTTGATCGTTTAGTTTTAGGCTACCAAGGCCTATCAGAAGACTGGTACGTTGGTAAAATTTCTCAAGGTCGATTAAAATACTGTTGTCCAACTTTTCCGCTTTTTTGAGCTCTTTTATGGTAGTGTTTAGCAGATCTTGCAGTCGAATATCATCTGCAGTACCCTGTTTGCAGATTTGGAAACTTTTATTTAACTCGGATAGGAGTTGGGTTGCATTAGTAATGAGTTCTTTGTCTTCCATGTGAGCATCCTCCTTGCTCTGATGTATTATTGCCTATAGTATAGCACTAAAAAACAAAAATGTCATATTAAATATGTTAAAAAATCGAATTTTAATTATAAAGTTTGGTGGGCTGATTTGTAGGCTTTTCATGGTATAATCAAGAGAGTAAATCTTTATGGAGGAAGTATGAAATTAAATATTCAAGAAATTCGTAAGCAGTCTGAAGGCTTGCATTTTGAACAAAGTTTAGACCTAGCCGCAGACCTGCGTGCACGCAATCAAGAAATTTTAGATGTAAAAGATATCCTTGCAGTTGGGAAAGTACAGTACGAAGACAGTATGTATTTCTTAGATTATCAACTATCTTATACTATTGTTCTTGCTTCAAGTCGCAGTATGGAGCCAGTTGAGTTGGCTGAATCTTATCCAGTCACAGAAGTTTTCATGGAAGGCGCAACCAACCAGCTAGATCAGGAAGTTTTAGACGATGATTTGGTCTTGCCTATCAAAAATGGAGAACTTGACCTTGCTGAGAGCGTGTCAGACAATATCCTACTAAACATTCCTATTAAGGTTTTGACGGCTGAAGAAGAAGCTGGTAAAGGTTTTGTGTCAGGAAATGACTGGCAAATCATGACAGAGGAAGAATACCAAGCCCAACAGGCAGTTAAGAAAGAAGAAAACAGTCCTTTTGCTGGCTTACAAGGACTATTTGATGGAGACGAATAATGGTTTTGTCAAAAAAACGAGCACGAAAAGTGCTGGAAGAAATCATTGCTCTGTTTCCAGATGCCAAGCCCAGTCTTGATTTTACCAATCATTTTGAACTACTAGTTGCGGTCATGTTGTCAGCTCAGACAACAGATGCAGCGGTAAATAAGGCTACACCAGGTCTCTTTGCTGCCTTTCCAACGCCACAAGCCATGTCTGTAGCGACAGAGAGTGAAATTGCTTCACACATTTCTCGCCTGGGATTGTATCGGAATAAGGCTAAATTCCTTAAAAAATGTGCCCAACAGTTACTAGACGATTTTGACGGTCAAGTTCCTCAAACACGTGAGGAATTGGAGAGTTTGGCAGGTGTTGGTCGCAAGACAGCCAATGTTGTCATGAGTGTTGGTTTTGGGATTCCAGCCTTTGCAGTGGATACTCATGTAGAGCGTATTTGCAAACACCACGATATTGTCAAAAAATCAGCGACACCGCTTGAGGTGGAAAAGCGGGTCATGGATATCTTGCCACCGGAGCAGTGGTTAGCTGCCCATCAGGCCATGATTTATTTTGGAAGAGCTATTTGTCATCCTAAAAATCCAGAGTGTGACCAGTACCCACAGTTATATGACTTTAGCAATTTATAAGCAATTTATAAGATGGGGTTTCAAAAGTTTTTGCTTGATTTTAAGCATGCTTTGTGCTATAGTATTTGATAACTAAATATTCCTTTAAACCTGTCCCGTGAGGCAGGCAAGGAGAACGATTAAGTAGTAGGGTGAAGTCTATACTGTTTGCAGTAGGGCTCGCTTGGCTATACATTTCAAGTCTCCTTGTTTAAGGAGACTTTTCTTTTTGGAGGTTTGTCATGAAGGCAAAAGAAGTTGTAGACGAATTGACTGTCAAACGAGCGATTACGCGTATTACTTATGAGATTATCGAACGCAACAAAGATTTGAATAAAATCGTCTTGGCTGGTATTAAAACTCGTGGTGTCTTTATCGCCCACCGAATCCAAGAACGTTTGGAGCAACTAGAAAATCTTTCAGTTCCTGTTGTGGAATTGGATACTAAACCTTTCCGTGATGATGTAAAAAGTGGAGAAGATACTTCTTTGGTTTCTGTTGATGTGACAGACCGCGAAGTTATCTTGGTGGATGATGTGCTCTATACAGGTCGTACCATCCGTGCTGCTATTGATAATATTGTAGGTCATGGTCGTCCTGCGCGCGTGAGTTTAGCAGTTCTAGTCGATCGTGGACATAGAGAATTGCCAATCCGTCCAGATTACGTTGGGAAAAATATCCCTACTAGTCGTTCTGAAGAAATCATCGTAGAGATGGCAGAACTTGATGGCCAAGACAGAGTTCTGATTACTGAAGAAGCTTAGAAAGCTAAAGGAGTAGCCATGTCAGAAAATCAACAAGCACTGAACCATGTGGTGTCCATGGAAGACCTCACTGTTGATCAAGTGATGAAATTGATCAAGCGAGGAATTGAGTTAAAAAACGGAGCCCAGCTTCCCTATGAAAACCACCCGATTGTTTCCAATCTTTTCTTTGAGGATTCCACACGGACGCATAAGTCCTTTGAAGTGGCAGAGATTAAACTGGGGCTGGAACGACTTGACTTTGATGTGAAGACCAGCTCGGTCAATAAGGGTGAAACACTTTATGATACTATCTTGACTCTGTCTGCCTTAGGAGTGGATGTCTGTGTGATTCGCCACCCAGAGGTCGACTACTACAGAGAGTTGATTGCTAGTCCGACGATTACGACTTCCATCATCAATGGTGGAGATGGTTCGGGACAACATCCTAGCCAGAGCTTGCTTGATTTGATGACCATTTATGAGGAATTTGGTCACTTTGAGGGGCTCAAGGTTGCGATTGCAGGTGACTTGGACCACTCACGCGTTGCCAAATCTAATATGCAGATTTTGAAACGCTTGGGAGCTGAACTTTACTTTGCTGGACCTGAGGAATGGAGAAGTCAAGAGTTTGCAGACTATGGACAGTTTGTAACCATTGATGAAATCATTGATCAGGTGGATGTCATGATGTTTCTCCGTGTGCAACATGAACGTCATGATAGTGGAGCTATCTTTTCAAAAGAAGACTACCATGCCCAACATGGCTTGACTCAAGAACGTTATGACCGTTTGAAAGAAACAGCAATCCTTATGCACCCAGCTCCAGTCAATCGTGATGTAGAAATCGCAGATCACTTGGTTGAAGCACCAAAATCACGGATTGTCCAACAAATGACCAATGGTGTCTTTGTTCGAATGGCAATCTTAGAATCCGTATTGGCGAGTAGAAACGCCAACTAAAACACAAGACGTTAAAAGACGCCAGTGAGCGTCCACGAGAGGTGAAAATATGACAAAAAGACTTCTAGTATTAGAAGATGGAACAATTTTTGAAGGCAAGGCCTTCGGAGCAGATATTGATGTAACAGGCGAAATTGTCTTTAATACAGGCATGACCGGCTACCAAGAATCCATTACAGACCAGTCTTATAATGGACAAATCTTGACCTTTACTTATCCTTTGGTAGGAAATTATGGAATCAACCGTGATGATTACGAATCCATCATTCCAACTTGTAAGGGAGTTGTTGTTTTCGAAGAAGCACGTAGAGCAAGCAACTGGCGCAACCAAATGACCTTGGATGAATTTTTGAAAGCCAAGAAAATTCCAGGTATTTCAGGAATTGATACACGTGCTCTTACCAAGATTATCCGTAAGCATGGTACTATGCGTGCAACCTTGACCCATGTTGGGGACAGCATGGACCATGTGACTGACCAGCTCCAAGCAACAGTCTTGCCGACAGACAATATCAAGCAGGTTTCTACTAAAACTTCCTATCCAGCACCAGGAGTTGGTTTGAGTGTTGTTTTAGTGGACTTTGGTCTCAAGCACTCAATCCTACGTGAACTTTCTAAACGCAACTGTAACGTGACGGTTGTTCCTTATTCGACAACGGCTGAAGAAATTCTCCATCTTAATCCTGACGGAGTTATGTTGTCAAACGGTCCAGGTAACCCAGAAGATGTTCCACAGGCACTGGATATGATTCGTGGTGTGCAAGGAAAAATTCCAATCTTTGGTATTTGTATGGGGCATCAACTCTTTGCTATGGCAAACGGGGCTAAGACTTACAAGATGAAGTTTGGTCACCGTGGCTTTAACCATGCAGTACGTGAAATTGCAACAGGACGAGTAGACTTCACCAGCCAGAACCATGGTTATGCAGTTAGTCGTGAAGATTTGCCAGAGCATTTGATTATCACCCATGAAGAAATCAATGATAAGTCAGTGGAAGGTGTGCGTCACAGATACCAACCTGCTTTCTCTGTCCAATACCATCCAGATGCAGCCCCTGGTCCACACGACGCTAGCTACCTATTTGATGAGTTTATCGAGATGATGGAAGCTTTTAAACAATCAAACTAAGAACGAGTAAAAGCTCGTCGGAGAATTTATGTAACTGAACACGGACGGAAAGCTCGGAATTTAGAGAAACCAATTTGGATTGTCAATCCTTCCTTGGTTTCCTAAAATTCAATCGCTTTCTATTCATCCTTTGTATCTTATTTAATGTCGCCCTGAGAGGCGACGAATAGAAAGGCAGGTCGTTTCTTTTAGTCGCTATCAGGCGAACTAAAAACTCCCTGCACTAGATTTTTTACCGAAAAGTATCGTTTCGCTAAAAAATCGTCGGAGAATTTATTTAATGTCGCTCTGTGAGGCGACGAATAGAAAGGAGAAGATACATTGTTCGCGGAAGTGAACACGCCCTAAGAACTGTGTGAAAAAGATAAACATCGTCTTGACGCTGAAGGCGTCTGCACCGAGTTTCCTATTTTCACTGTGTTCTTTACGGGCTTTGTATCATAAACTATGCCTAAACGTACTGATATTCAAAAAATTATGGTGATTGGTTCTGGTCCGATTATTATTGGTCAGGCTGCTGAGTTTGACTACGCTGGGACCCAGGCTTGCTTGTCGTTGAAAGAGGAAGGTTATGAGGTTGTATTGGTTAACTCAAACCCTGCCACCATCATGACGGACAAAGAAATTGCTGACAAGGTTTATATTGAACCGATTACACTTGAGTTTGTGACACGTATTCTTCGTAAGGAACGTCCAGATGCCTTGCTACCAACACTCGGTGGGCAAACTGGTCTTAATATGGCCATGGAATTATCTAAAAATGGTATCCTTGATGAGCTTGGTGTTGAGCTTCTGGGAACTAAATTATCTGCCATCGACCAAGCGGAGGACCGTGACCTCTTTAAACAATTGATGGAAGAGCTCAACCAACCAATTCCAGAATCTGAAATTGTAAACACTGTTGAAGAAGCTGTTGCCTTTGCAGCGACAATTGGTTACCCAGTCATCGTTCGTCCAGCCTTTACTCTTGGTGGTACTGGTGGTGGTATGTGTGCCAATGAGGAAGAATTGCGTGAAATCGCTGAAAATGGGTTGAAATTATCACCTGTTACCCAATGTTTGATTGAGCGTTCAATTGCAGGTTTCAAGGAAATTGAGTACGAAGTGATGCGTGACTCAGCTGACAATGCTTTGGTTGTTTGTAACATGGAAAACTTTGATCCAGTCGGAATTCACACAGGGGATTCCATTGTATTTGCCCCTGCGCAAACCATGTCAGACTATGAAAACCAAATGCTTCGTGACGCTAGCTTGAGCATCATTCGAGCCCTCAAGATTGAAGGTGGATGTAACGTTCAGCTAGCCCTTGATCCACATAGCTTCAAATACTATGTCATCGAAGTAAACCCTCGTGTATCGCGTTCGTCAGCCCTTGCTTCTAAGGCGACAGGTTACCCAATTGCCAAATTGGCTGCTAAGATTGCCGTAGGTTTGACCTTAGATGAGGTGATCAACCCAGTTACAGGTTCAACCTATGCCATGTTTGAGCCAGCCCTTGACTATGTGGTTGCCAAGATTCCGCGTTTCCCATTTGACAAGTTTGAAAAGGGTGAGCGCCGTCTTGGTACCCAGATGAAGGCGACTGGGGAAGTAATGGCGATTGGTCGTAACATCGAGGAATCTCTCCTTAAAGCTTGTCGCTCCCTTGAAATTGGTGTGCACCACAATGAAATGCCTGAACTTGCAGCGGTTTCGGATGATGCCTTGATTGAAAAAGTTGTCAAAGCCCAGGATGACCGTCTCTTCTATGTGTCAGAAGCTATTCGCCGTGGTTACACACCAGAAGAAATTGCTGAATTGACTAAGATTGATATCTTCTATCTGGATAAACTCTTGCATATCTTTGAAATTGAGCAAGAATTAGGTGCCCATCCACAAGATCTAGAAGTCTTGAAAACAGCAAAACTAAATGGTTTCTCAGACCGTAAGATTGCTGAACTATGGGAAACGACAGCTGACCAAGTTCGCCAGCTTCGTTTGGAAAACAAGATTGTCCCAGTCTACAAGATGGTAGATACTTGTGCGGCAGAATTTGACTCTGAAACACCATACTTTTATTCAACCTATGGTTGGGAAAACGAGTCTATCAAGTCTGATAAGGAATCTGTACTTGTCCTAGGTTCTGGTCCAATCCGTATCGGTCAAGGGGTCGAGTTTGACTATGCAACGGTTCACTCTGTTAAGGCTATCCAAGCTGCTGGCTACGAAGCTATCATCATGAACTCAAATCCAGAGACCGTATCTACAGACTTCTCGGTATCTGATAAACTCTACTTTGAACCATTGACTTTTGAAGATGTGATGAACGTCATCGACTTGGAGCAACCAAAGGGTGTTATCGTTCAGTTCGGTGGTCAAACAGCCATCAACCTTGCGGAGCCATTGGCGAAAGCAGGTGTGACCATCCTTGGGACACAGGTTGCTGACCTAGACCGAGCTGAGGACCGTGACCTCTTTGAGCAAGCTCTTAAAGATTTGGATATTCCACAGCCACCAGGACAAACGGCTACCAATGAAGAAGAAGCAGTTCTTGCAGCTCGAAAGATTGGCTTCCCAGTTCTTGTCCGTCCATCTTATGTACTTGGTGGACGTGCTATGGAAATCGTTGAAAACGAAGAAGACCTTCGTTCTTACATGCGCACAGCGGTTAAGGCTAGTCCTGACCATCCAGTCCTTGTAGACTCTTATATCGTTGGACAAGAGTGTGAAGTTGATGCCATTTCAGACGGAGAAAATGTCCTTATCCCTGGTATCATGGAGCATATCGAACGTGCTGGTGTCCACTCAGGTGACTCAATGGCCGTTTACCCACCACAAACCTTGTCGCAAAAGGTTCAGGAAACTATAGCAGACTATACGAAACGTCTAGCAATCGGCCTTAATTGCCTTGGAATGATGAACATCCAGTTTGTTATCAAGGATGAAAAAGTCTACGTTATTGAGGTCAATCCACGTGCCAGCCGTACGGTTCCATTCCTTTCTAAAGTGACCAATATCCCTATGGCTCAAGTAGCAACCAAGCTCATTCTTGGTCAAAAACTTGAAGAACTTGGCTACCAAGATGGACTTTACCCTGAAAGTACCCGCGTTCATATCAAGGCACCTGTCTTCTCCTTTACCAAACTAGCTAAGGTAGACAGCTTACTTGGTCCTGAAATGAAGTCAACAGGTGAAGTTATGGGCTCTGATACGACTCTAGAAAAAGCTCTCTATAAAGCTTTTGAAGCTTCTTACCTTCACTTGCCAACCTTTGGTAACGTTGTATTTACCATTGCTGATGATGCCAAAGAAGAAGCCTTGGACTTGGCTTGTCGTTTCCAAAATATTGGCTATGGAATCCTCGCGACAGAAGGGACAGCAGCCTTCTTTGCCAGTCATGGATTGCAAGCCCAACCTGTTGGTAAGATTGGTGATGACGATAAGGATATTCCAAGCTTTGTTCGTAAAGGAAGAATTCAAGCTATCATTAACACAGTAGGAACAAAACGAACTGCAGACGAAGATGGAGAGCAGATTCGCCGTTCAGCTATTGAACACGGGGTGCCCCTCTTCACAGCCCTAGATACAGCTAACGCCATGCTCAAAGTATTGGAAAGCCGTAGTTTTGTTACAGAAGCAATCTAGTTGAGAAAGAATTTTCACAGTTAAAAAGCCAGCGTCAGAAAACGCTGGCTTTTCCAATACTGGTGTTGCTTATTTCAACTATCATGCTTTCCTTAAGAATCGTTCCAAAATGTGATATAATAAGAATAAATTGGAAATAGGTAAACTATTTTTATTGTATTTTCAAAAACTCCATTAACAAACTAGGTAAAGACAAGATTAGAAAGTGAATATTCCGATGTCTTCTTACAAAAAGGTCTCTCTTTCAGAGATCAATCAATCTATTGAAACTCCGAATAACAATCATTTTTGGCAAAATCTAAAAGCATTTTTAGGGCCTGGAGCTCTTGTTGCAGTTGGTTATATGGATCCCGGAAACTGGATTACCAGTGTGGTTGGAGGTGCTTCCTATAAGTATAGTCTCTTATTTGTTATTTTGATTTCATCCATCATCGCCATGCAGCTACAACAGATGGCTGGAAAGCTAGGTATCGTGACGAGGATGGATTTAGCGCAGGCAACAGCTCATCATGCCCCCAAGTGGCTCCGTTATAGTCTATGGGTGATTTTAGAATTAGCTTTAATGGCGACAGATTTGGCTGAGGTTATAGGTTCAGCAATTGCCTTAAATCTTTTGTTTAAAATACCGATTATGGTCGCGATACTTCTAACCGTTTTAGATGTATTTCTTTTGCTTTTGTTGATGAAATTTGGTTTCAAGAAGATTGAAGCTATTGTTACAACCCTTATCTTAACTATTTTAGGTATCTTTTCTTATCTGGTGGCTTTATCCAATCCAAGTATGCAGGGGATTTTTGGTGGCTATTTACCGACTTCGACTTTATTTGAAAGTCCCTTGCCAGGACATGAGAGTCAACTGACTTTGGCTTTAGGGATTGTGGGAGCAACAGTCATGCCCCATAATCTCTATCTCCATTCATCCCTATCTCAAACAAGAAAAATCAACCATAAGGATAAAAAGGATGTTCGAAAAGCTGTGCGTTTTATGACCTGGGACTCAAATCTTCAGTTGTCCCTAGCCTTTGTTGTCAATTCCTTACTTCTCATTTTAGGGGCATCGCTCTTTTTTGGTCATGCATCTGAAATTTCAGCATTCTCTCAAATGTACAATGCTTTACAGGACTCGTCAATAGCAGGAGCAATAGCCAGCTCAACTCTGTCAACTTTATTTGCTCTGGCTCTCTTAGCAAGTGGCCAAAATTCTACTATCACAGGCACCTTGACAGGACAGATTGTCATGGAAGGTTTCTTGCATATGAAATTACCTCAGTGGATCATCCGTATCGGTACACGTATTTTTGCCTTGCTCCCTGTGATTATAGTTGCTGTTTTGTTTGGACATCAAGAAAAAACCTTGGATCAGTTGTTGGTCTATTCACAGGTCTTTCTTTCCATCGCTCTTCCGTTTTCAATCTTCCCCTTAATCTATCTGACCTCTAAGAAGTCAGTGATGGGAGAATTTACCAATGCTAAGTGGAATACAATCCTTGGCTACGTAGTTTCAATCATCTTGACTATTCTCAATATCAAGCTGCTTTTCGATATTTTTTAAACTTGTTCAAATCAAGTCTGTGCATCAGCTTGAGGAATGATAAAGTGATAATAGTAGTGCTTGATTCATGAAAAGAAACAAAAAAGAACAGCCGAAACTGTTCTTTTTTGTAGTTTATATGTTCATGCTCAATCAGTTCTTGCGATAAGCTTTAATACTGTGGCTATACCACTCTTGCATTTCTTTTGATGGTGGTGTCATATAATCCCCATACATCTGGGTTAAAAATTGATCATATTTTTTAGGGACGGGCAACATACGGTCTTCAAACTCAGTTAAGATGAGTTCTTTAAAGGTATCAACTGGGAAGACTTCTTTCATACCTTCCTTACCAATCCCAATTCCTCCCTCATATTGAGGAGTGTTGGTTACAGCATTTTTGACTAGCTGATCAATTTTCTTGTAAAAGTAACGAGGATTGACAAATCGGAGGGCGTGCCAGCTACATAATCTTAGAAAATCTTTTAATTTGCTATCACCGTGAACTGCGCGTGATTTTTTGATATAAGCTAGTTGACGAAGGGCTACATACTTATAACTCTTGTCGACAATGCTTAAGTCTGTAAAGCGATCAATTGGGAAGACATCGATAAAGAGACTGGTGTCATGACGCTTGTACTTAACATGGTCTTCGATAACAGTAGAAGTATCCAAAATCGATGCGAAATTATGGAAGTACCAAGAAGATGTATCGTAGGAAAGAACCTTGTAGCGAGGGTGATTTTCTTCTTCAATAATCTTCAATAAGCGCTCATAATCTTCACGATAGAGAGAAATATCAATATCATCATCCCATGGAATCATACCTTTGTGGCGGATAGCTCCAAGCATGGTTCCGTAACTTAGAAAATAAGGAATATCATGTTTCTTACAAGTCTCATCAATATAGTCTAGCAGGGCTAGTTGAATTTCTTTAATTTCTTCTTTTTCTAAATACTGCATCCTAATCCTCCAATTTATAAGCGTGAAATTCATGACTGTAGAAGCGTTTTTCTTCTGGTGGTAGGGTCATATAATCTCCATAAAATTGTGTCAAAATAGTATCAAATTTTTCAGGTGCTGGAAGGCTTAAATTTTCAAAGGGTAAATCAATTGTTTTATCGAAGGTACCACTTGGGAAGACTTCCTTTTCCTTAAATTTAGAAGGGATAAAAGCCATATACTGCCCATCCTTACGACTATATTTTTGAATTTCTTTCTCGATTTTATGTGCGAAATAACGAGGAGAAACAGGTCGAAGGAGTAACCAGAATGCTGTTCGTATCCAATCTTTTAAAAGGCTATCTTTATAGACAATATTTTTGTGTTTACTGAAAGACAGAAGTTTGAAGCTTTCCAGTTTATAACAAGTATCAATGACCTTAGGATCATCAAAGCGATCCATAGGGAAAATATCGATAAAAACACCTGACTCATATGTTTTTGTATTCCGAGTATCAATAATTTTGGTCGTACTGTCAGTTATTTTGATAAAGTTGTTAAAGTAGTTCTTATCAGTTTCTAAGGAAAGGAGCTTATATTTGCTTTTCTCCTTTTGAAAAATGTTTATAAATCGTTGGTAGTCTTCTCGAGGCATGGACAGATCAATATCGTCGTCCCAAGGAATAAAGCCCTCATGTCGAACCGCCCCAATCAGAGTACCGTAGTTAATAATATAGTTGATATTGTGCTTTTTACAGAGAATATCAATATAATCCAAAATTTCTAATTCAATTTGTTTGGCATCTTCAATGGTTAGTTGTTTCATTCTATACTCCTAAGATTTTTTGAATTTATTTTTTAAGGCTAGGACATGGTTTAAAAATTCATAGAAAATGCTATCTTTTGTGAAGGCAAGTAGACCAATATAAGAGATGGCTGATAGCAAGACAATCAAACCAGTATTAATCAAAAATGGCAAATTAATGACCATATCCACGGGATACAAGAAATTAATCAGGAAATAAATTCCTACAAAGGAAAGTGAAAAGAGCGAGTATCGAACAGTATAGCTAAAGATATGTCCTAAGTGGATGAGTTGTTTTCTATGGATGAAAATGATATAGAAAACAAGTAGAGAGGCCTCTGATAGCATAGTTGTCAGTAAGTAGTATTCAGGAGCCACGATATTGTTGAAAAAGAGGAGACTATTTAATCCCAAATTGAGTAGCCCAGCAAAGACTGTGTAAACTGTGATTCGTTTTTCATAGCCATTTGTAAAGAGAATTTGGGAACCAAGAATGGTATCTAAGGCCAGGATAATCGTACGAAAAGCGAAGAGAGAGGTTAAGATACCACCTCCGATATATTTTTCACTACCGTAAAGTAGGATGGCATTTGGTCCTAAAACCATGAGTCCAAAACTCAGTGGAATGATAAAGAAGTTAAAGATTCGACTGCCTCTGTTAACAAGTGCGACATAGGCTTCCTTATCGCCTTTTCCTAGATAGTAACTGAGACGAGGCACACTCACTCCGATAGCTCCTGTTACAACACCAGCTATAACGGTCACAATTCGTTGAGCCATGGTATAGTAACTAACATTGACATCAATCCCTGTTTTAACGAGGAAAAGACGATCCAAAAAAGTGAAGAGCATATTGGCATTGGCAAAGACCAACATGGCTGTTAGAGGGAGAAAGAGAGGTTTAAAATCACTTATGTGAATCTTAACAAGCTTAATGTCTCTTTTAATCCAAAAATAACTAATCAGATAGTTAATCAGTGTCGATAAACTCATCACAAGTGTATAGACAACAATATCGTGTTCATTTTTGACAAACAGGAAAATAGATACCAGCATCAGGATACGGATGAAGGCAGTCTTGTAAAAGAGAAAACTGTAATTTTCCAGAGCTTCATTAACCCACTCGATTGAAAAAATCTGTGCAATGAGTTGAATCCCCATAACAAGGTAGACTTTTTTGATGATTGGATTATCAGTAAAGAAGAGAGGATAGGCTAGGATATAGACAGCAGTGGTCAAAATTGTACAAGCTATGCACAAATAAAAAAGACTAGAGAAGGTTCTATTCAGATCTTTTTTGTTATCCTTGACATTACTGATGGCCCGTAAACCGTAGTTATAGACCCCATAAGTCGCAAAGGGTAAGAAAAATGACAAAATTGTGTCGACTGAGTTGAAGTAACCATAGTCAGTTCGGTCCAAGACACGCGCGACGTAGGTACCAGTTAAGATGGGAAAAATAATATTCAAGACACGAATTCCCATGTAAGATAGAGCATTTAATTTTATACTTTTCATTCAATTTACCTCGTTTTTCATTATATCATAAAGTCAGCTAATAAGAAATGAAGGGCAGTAATACTCTTCGAAAATCAAATTCAAACCACGTCAGCGTCGCCTTACCGTACTCAAGTACAGCTTACGGCTAGCTTCCTAGTTTGCTTTTTGATTTTCATTGAGTATAAGTCAAGTAATCACTTTGAAGTTTCAAAGCTTAATTTTAAGTTTTCTTTAAGAAAACTATATTATTCTGAAGAACTCTAAAATTTCACAGCCATTTCTAGTAATGCCTACAGAATTCCTAGTCACTACTAGAAATGGACTAGTTTCTTTGAATAATGGAACTGCTTAATCCTCCTATTCTAGAACGGGAGGGCCGGTATTTCTTTCATGATAGGACTAGATTGTGGTATAATAGAGAGAATAAGTTTTTTTAGTAAGACAAAGGAGAAAATAGATGATTTATGCAGGAATTCTTGCTGGTGGAACTGGCACACGTATGGGAATCAGTAACTTGCCAAAACAATTTTTAGAGCTAGGTGATCGACCTATCTTGATTCATACAATTGAAAAATTTGTCTTGGAACCAAGTATTGAAAAAATTGTAGTTGGTGTTCATGGAGACTGGGTTTCTCATGCAGAAGATCTTGTAGATAAATATCTTCCTCTTCATAAGGAACGTATCATCATTACAAAGGGTGGTGCTGACCGCAATACAAGTATTGAGAAAATCATTGAAGCCATTGATGCTTATCGTCCGCTTACGCCAGAGGATATCGTTGTTACACACGATTCTGTTCGTCCATTTATTACGCTTCGCATGATTCAAGACAATATCAAACTTTGTCAAGATCATGACGCAGTGGACACAGTAGTTGAAGCGGTTGATACTATCGTTGAAAGTACCAATGGTCAATTTATTACAGATATTCCAAATCGTGCTCACCTTTATCAAGGACAAACACCTCAAACATTCCGTTGCAAGGACTTCATGGACCTTTATGGATCTCTTTCTGATGGAGAGAAGGAAATCTTGACAGATGCATGTAAAATCTTTGTGATCAAAGGAAAAGATGTGGCCTTGGCCAAAGGTGAATACTCAAATCTGAAGATTACAACCGTAACAGATTTGAAGATTGCAAAAAGTATGATTGAGAAAGACTAGTAAAATGATTAATCAAATTTATCAACTAACTAAGCCTAAGTTTATCAATGTCAAATATCAGGAAGAGGCTATTGACCAAGAGAATCATATCCTCATCCGCCCTAATTATATGGCGGTCTGTCATGCGGATCAGCGTTACTACCAAGGAAAACGTGATCCGAAGATTTTGAATAAAAAGCTTCCAATGGCAATGATTCACGAGTCATGTGGAACCGTTATTTCTGACCCGACAGGAACCTACGAGGTTGGGCAAAAAGTTGTCATGATTCCTAATCAGCCACCTATGCAGAGTGATGAAGAATTCTATGAAAACTACATGACAGGAACCCATTTCTTATCTAGTGGCTTTGATGGCTTTATGAGAGAGTTTGTTTCTCTCCCTAAAGATCGTGTGGTGGCTTATGATGCTATCGAAGATACGGTTGCAGCCATTACAGAGTTTGTCAGTGTCGGTATGCATGCAATGAATCGCCTATTGACCCTTGCTCATAGCAAGCGGGACCGAATCGCCGTTATCGGAGATGGAAGTTTAGCATTTGTGGTTGCCAATATTATCAACTATACTTTGCCAGAAGCAGAGATCGTGGTTATTGGTCGTCATTGGGAAAAATTGGAACTCTTCTCATTTGCCAAAGAATGCTATATTACTGACAATATTCCTGAAGATTTGACCTTTGATCATGCTTTTGAGTGTTGTGGTGGTGATGGTACTGGACCAGCTATAAATGACTTGATTCGCTACATTCGTCCTCAGGGAACGATTCTCATGATGGGCGTTAGCGAATATAAAGTCAATATCAATACACGCGATATCTTAGAGAAAGGCTTGCTCTTGGTTGGTTCCTCTCGTTCTGGTCGCATCGATTTTGAAAATGCCATCCAAATGATGGAAGTCAAGAAATTTGCCAATCGTCTTAAAAATATCCTTTACCTAGAAGAACCTGTAAGAGAAATTAAAGATATTCACCGTGTCTTTGCGACCGATTTAAACACAGCCTTTAAAACCGTGTTTAAGTGGGAAGTATAAGAACTGGAGGTTAATTGTGGAGAAAATCATTAAAGAAAAAATTTCTTCCTTACTTAGTCAAGAAGAGGAAGTCCTCAGTGTTGAACAACTGGGGGGAATGACCAATCAAAACTATTTGGCCAAAACAACAAATAAGCAATACATTGTTAAATTCTTTGGTAAAGGAACAGAAAAGCTGATCAATCGTCAAGATGAAAAGTACAATCTTGAACTACTAAAGGATTTAGACTTAGATGTAAAAAATTATCTTTTTGATATTGAAGCTGGTATCAAAGTAAATGAGTATATCGAATCTGCGATTACGCTTGATTCAACGTCAATCAAGACCAAATTTGATAAAATTGCTCCAATATTACAAACTATTCATGCTTCTGGCAAGGAATTAAGAGGAGAATTTGCTCCTTTTGAAGAAATCAAAAAATACGAATCTTTGATTGAGGAAAAAATCCCCTATGCCAACTATGAAGCAGCTAGAGAAGAAGTCTTCTCCTTAGAGAAAAGACTGGCTGACTTAGGTGTTGACAGAAAATCTTGTCATATCGATTTGGTTCCTGAAAACTTTATCGAATCACCTCAAGGAAGACTTTATCTGATTGACTGGGAATATTCATCAATGAATGATCCAATGTGGGATTTGGCTGCCCTCTTTTTAGAATCTGAATTCACTCGTCAAGAGGAAGAAGCCTTCTTATCTCACTATGAGAGTGAGCAAACACCTGTCTCTCGTGAAAAGATTGCCATTTATAAAATTTTACAAGATACTATTTGGAGTCTATGGACTGTCTATAAGGAAGAGCAAGGCGCAGATTTTGGTGACTATGGTGTGAATCGTTACCAAAGAGCTGTTAAAGGTTTGTCATATTATGGAGGTTCAGATGAAAAATAAAAATGGAGTTTCTTTTGGTCTACTCTCAGGTATTTTCTGGGGTTTAGGTCTAACGATTAGTGCTTATATCTTTTCGATTTTTACAGATTTGTCGCCCTTTGTGGTGGCCGCTGCTCACGATTTCTTGAGTATCTTTATCTTACTAGCTTTTCTCTTGGTAAAAGAAGGAAAAGTTCGTCTCTCAATTTTCTTAAATATTCGCAATGTTAGTGTGATCATCGGAGCCTTGCTAGCAGGCCCTATCGGTATGCAGGCCAATCTTTATGCGGTTAAGTATATCGGAAGTTCTTTAGCTTCATCTGTGTCGGCTATTTACCCTGCGATTTCGGTTTTATTGGCTTTCTTCTTTTTGAAGCACAAGATTTCAAAAAATACTGTATTTGGGATTGTCTTGATTATTGGAGGAATTATTGCTCAGACCTATAAGGTTGAACAGGTCAATTCCTTTTACATTGGTATTCTCTGTGCTTTGGTTTGTGCTATTGCATGGGGAAGTGAGAGTGTTCTTAGCTCTTTTGCTATGGAAAGTGAATTAAGTGAAATTGAAGCCCTCTTAATCCGTCAAGTGACTTCATTCTTGTCTTATCTTGTGATTGTACTCTTCTCTCATCAGTCATTTGCAGAAGTAACCAATGGACAATTACTAGGTCTTATGATTGTCTTTGCAGCCTTTGATATGATTTCCTACTTGGCTTATTATATCGCTATCAATCGCTTGCAACCAGCCAAGGCAACAGGATTAAACGTGAGTTATGTAGTTTGGACAGTCTTGTTTGCAGTTGTTTTCTTGGGTGCACCGCTAGATATGCTGACCATTATTACTTCACTTGTTGTCATTGCTGGAGTTTATATTATTATTAAAGAATAAAGGAGATTCGTGTGAAAGCCATCATCTTAGCAGCGGGATTGGGAACTCGCTTGCGTCCCATGACTGAAAATACCCCTAAAGCCTTGGTTCAGGTTAATCAAAAACCCTTGATTGAATACCAAATTGAGTTTTTAAAAGAAAAAGGAATCAATGACATCATCATCATTGTTGGTTACCTTAAAGAACAATTCGATTACTTGAAAGAAAAATATGGTGTTCGCCTCGTCTTCAATGATAAATACGCTGACTACAATAACTTTTACTCTCTCTATCTTGTAAAAGAAGAATTAGCTAACAGCTATGTTATTGATGCCGATAATTATCTCTTTAAAAATATGTTCCGCAATGATTTGACTCGTTCGACTTATTTTAGTGTCTATCGTGAAGATTGTACCAACGAATGGTTCTTGGTCTATGGAGATGACTATAAGGTTCAAGACATTACTGTTGATAGCAAGGCTGGTCGTATCCTTAGTGGTGTATCCTTCTGGGACGCTCCAACTGCAGAAAAGATTGTCAGCTTTATCGACAAGGCTTATGCAAGTGGTGAATTTGTTGATCTCTACTGGGACAATATGGTTAAGGATAATATCAAAGAGCTGGATGTCTATGTTGAAGAATTAGAAGGCAATAGTATCTATGAAATCGATAGTGTCCAAGATTACCATAAATTAGAAGAAATTCTTAAAAACGAAAATTAAAGATTCCAACATCTGGCTGAAATAGTCGGATGTTTTTTTGATTTTTTACGAATAAATAGATGACTAGAAAAAGAAATGGAGATATTTATGAAAATCACAAACTATGAAATCTATAAGTTAAAAAAATCAGGTTTGACCAATCAACAGATTTTGAAAGTCCTAGAATACGGTGAAAATGTTGATCAGGAGCTTTTGTTGGGTGATATTGCAGATATATCAGGTTGCCGAAATCCAGCTGTTTTTATGGAACGTTATTTTCAGATAGACGATGCGCATCTGGAGAAGGAGTTTCAAAAATTTCCATCTTTCTCTATTTTAGACGACTGTTATCCTTGGGATTTAAGTGAAATATACGATGCGCCTGTGCTTTTATTTTACAAGGGAAATCTTGACCTCTTGAAATTTCCTAAGGTAGCAGTCGTGGGAAGTCGTTCTTGTAGCAAACAGGGAGCTAAGTCAGTTGAAAAAGTCATTCAGGGATTGGAAAATGAACTGGTTATCGTCAGTGGATTAGCCAAGGGCATTGACACAGCAGCTCATATGGCAACTCTTCAGAATGGCGGAAAAACCATTGCAGTGATTGGAACAGGACTGGATGTGTTTTATCCTAAAGCCAATAAACGCTTGCAAGACTACATCGGCAATGATCATCTGGTTCTCAGTGAATATGGACCTGGCGAACAACCTCTTAAATTTCATTTTCCTGCCCGTAATCGCATCATTGCTGGAATTTGTCGTGGCGTGATTGTAGCAGAGGCTAAGATGCGCTCAGGGAGTCTCATTACCTGTGAGCGAGCAATGGAAGAAGGACGCGATGTTTTTGCTATTCCTGGAAGTATTTTAGATGGACTATCAGACGGTTGCCACCATTTGATTCAAGAAGGGGCAAAATTGGTCACCAGTGGGCAGGATGTTCTTGCGGAATTTGAATTTTAAGACGAAAACTCGCTTACTAGACAAACTTTTCTTCTATATATAGGAGCTAAGTCTTGACAGTTATGGCAAAATGGTTTACACTTTATAAAGTTTATTACTTTGAAAAGGTGTGATACTGTGGCTACGGCAACAAAAAAGGAAAAATCAACAGTTAAAAAAAATCTAGTAATCGTGGAGTCGCCTGCTAAGGCTAAGACGATTGAAAAATATCTAGGCAGAAACTACAAGGTTTTAGCCAGTGTCGGGCATATCCGTGATTTGAAGAAATCCAGTATGTCCGTCGATATTGAAAATAATTATGAACCGCAATATATCAATATCCGAGGAAAAGGACCTCTCATTAATGACTTGAAAAAAGAAGCCAAAAAAGCTAATAAAGTCTTTCTGGCGAGTGACCCGGACCGTGAAGGAGAAGCGATTTCTTGGCATTTGGCCCATATTCTCAACTTAGATGAAAATGATGCCAACCGTGTGGTCTTCAATGAAATCACCAAGGATGCGGTCAAAAATGCTTTTAAAGAACCGCGTAAGATTGATATGGATTTGGTCGATGCTCAACAGGCACGCCGTGTCCTGGACCGCTTGGTAGGGTATTCGATTTCGCCTATTTTGTGGAAGAAGGTCAAGAAAGGCTTATCAGCAGGTCGCGTTCAGTCTATTGCGCTTAAGTTAATCATTGACCGTGAGAATGAAATTAATGCCTTCCAGCCAGAAGAATACTGGACAATTGATGGTGTCTTTAAAAAGGGAACCAAGCAATTTCAGGCATCCTTCTATGGAGTAGATGGCAAAAAGCTGAAACTGACTAGCAATGATGAGGTCAAGGAAGTCTTGTCTCGTCTGACTAGTAAAGACTTTTCAGTGGATCAGGTGGATAAGAAAGAGCGCAAACGCAATGCTCCATTACCTTATACTACTTCATCTATGCAGATGGATGCTGCCAATAAAATCAATTTCCGTACTCGAAAGACCATGATGGTTGCCCAACAGCTCTATGAAGGGATTAATATTGGTTCTGGTGTCCAAGGTTTGATTACTTATATGCGTACTGATTCGACCCGTATCAGTCCTGTAGCCCAAAATGAAGCTGCAAGTTTCATTACGGATCGTTTTGGTAGCAAGTATTCTAAGCATGGTAGCAAGGTCAAAAATGCTTCAGGAGCTCAGGATGCCCACGAGGCTATTCGCCCGTCTAGTGTCTTTAACACACCTGAAAGTATTGCTAAGTATCTGGACAAGGATCAGCTCAAGCTTTATACTCTTATTTGGAATCGTTTTGTAGCGAGTCAGATGACAGCTGCTGTCTTTGATACCATGGCCGTTAAATTGTCTCAAAATGGGGTTCAATTTGCTGCTAATGGTAGTCAGGTTAAGTTTGATGGTTATCTTGCCATTTATAATGATTCTGATAAGAATAAGATGTTACCGGACATGGCTGTTGGCGATGTGGTTAAACAGATTAATAGCAAACCAGAGCAACATTTCACTCAACCGCCTGCTCGTTATTCTGAAGCGACACTGATCAAGACCTTGGAAGAAAATGGGGTTGGCCGTCCGTCAACCTACGCACCGACCATTGAAACTATTCAGAAACGTTATTATGTTCGCCTTGTAGCGAAACGCTTTGAACCGACAGAGTTGGGAGAAATTGTTAACAAGCTCATTGTTGAATATTTCCCAGATATCGTAAACGTGACCTTTACAGCCGAAATGGAAGGCAAACTGGATGATGTCGAAGTCGGAAAAGAGCAGTGGCAACGTGTCATTGATGCCTTTTACAAACCTTTCTCTAAAGAGGTTGCCAAGGCTGAAGAAGAAATGGAAAAAATCCAGATTAAGGATGAACCAGCTGGATTTGACTGTGAAGTGTGTGGCAGTCCAATGGTCATTAAACTTGGTCGTTTTGGTAAGTTCTACGCTTGTAGCAATTTCCCAGATTGCCGTCATACCCAAGCAATCGTGAAAGAGATTGGTGTTGAGTGTCCAAGTTGTCATCAGGGACAAATTATTGAACGTAAAACAAAACGTAACCGCCTCTTCTATGGTTGCAATCGCTATCCAGACTGTGAATTTACCTCTTGGGACAAGCCTGTTGGTCGTGACTGTCCAAAATGTGGCAACTTCCTCATGGAGAAAAAAGTCCGTGGTGGTGGCAAGCAGGTTGTTTGTAGTAAAGGTGACTACGAGGAGGAAAAGATTAAATAAGAAGAGAGTCCTGAAAGTGAATTTCAGGCTCTTTCTGGTTGGAGCTTGACAAAATTCATCATTGTATGCGAAACTAGAAGAAGATTATTTTAACTAGGAGAAGTTATGCGTCTTATCTATCTAATTATTGGTTTCTTATCACTGGCCTTGGCTATTATTGGGGTTGTTTTGCCCTTATTGCCGACAACGCCTTTTCTTTTGTTGTCTATTGCTTGTTTCTCAAGAAGTTCCAAGCGCTTCGAAGATTGGCTTTATCATACCAAGCTCTATCAAGCATATGTAGCTGATTTTCGCGAGACTAAGTCTATTGCCCGTGAACGTAAGAAAAAAATCATCGTATCTATCTACATCTTGATGGGAATTTCCATTTATTTTGCACCTCTTTTACCAGTCAAAATCGGTCTAGGAGCCTTGACCATCTTTATCACCTATTATCTCTTCAAGGTCATTCCAGACAAAGAATAAGTAAAATTTGTAACTATTGCCCTTGATAAAATTGAAAGCATATTCACAACAATATGATATAATAAATTTAAAGTAATACTCAAGGAGAATCAAATGATTTACGAATTTTGTGCTGAAAATGTGACCTTGCTTGAAAAAGCGATGCAGGCTGGAGCTCGTCGAATCGAACTCTGTGATAATCTAGCAGTGGGAGGAACAACACCAAGCTATGGAGTAACCAAGGCAGCGGTTGAATTGGCAGCTAACTACGATACGACCATCATGACCATGATTCGTCCACGTGGTGGTGACTTTGTCTATAATGACCTAGAAATTGCTATTATGCTAGAAGACATTCGGTTGGCTGCTCAGGCTGGAAGTCAAGGAGTTGTATTTGGTGCTTTAACTGCTGACAAAAAGTTGGATGAGCCTAATCTGGAGAAGTTGATAGCTGCGTCAAAAGGAATGGAAATTGTCTTTCATATGGCATTTGATGAATTGAGTGATGAAGATCAACTGGAAGCTATTGACTGGCTTAGTCAAGCTGGAGTCACTCGTATCCTAACTCGCGCTGGTGTGTCTGGCGACTCCTTAGAAAAACGTTTTGCTCACTATCACAGAATTTTGGAGCACGCTAAAGGTAAAATTGAAATTCTACCAGGTGGGGGGATTGACCTTGACAACCGTCAAACCTTTATCAATCAGCTAGGCGTGACACAATTACATGGTACTAAGGTTGTCTTTTAAAAAATAGAAAGGAACTGCTAGCTTTGGGTAGCAGTTTTCACTTATGTTTGAAATTTTTAAATCCTATCAGTTTAATCAAGAAAAGGCTCATGATTATGGTTTTGTAGAAAATGGTGGAGTGTGGACCTATAGTTGCCAAATTTTGCAGGATGACTTTGTCATGACTGTGTCCATCACTACTGATAATGTGAGTTTTCAAGTCTTTGACCAGGAGACTGGTGACCTCTATCCTCAAGTTCATATGGAAAGTATGACAGGAAGTTTTGTTGCAAGTGTCCGTGAGGCTTGTCTGGAGATTCTCTACCAGATTCGGAAGGCTTGTTTTGAGGTACAGGATTTTATCTGCCCTCAGACTAAGCGAATCATGACTCAAGTTCAGGAAAAGTATGGTAATCAGTTGGAGTATTTGTGGGAGAAATCGCCTGATACGGCAGTGTTAAGACATGAAGGCAATAAAAAGTGGTATGCCGTCTTGATGAAAATCTCTTGGGATAAGCTGGAAAAGGGCAGAGAAGGACAGGTGGAAGCAGTCAACCTCAAACATGACCAAGTAGCTGATTTACTTTCACACAAAGGCGTTTATCCAGCTTTTCATATGAATAAACGTTACTGGATTAGTGTGGCGCTTGATGATACTTTATCAGATAAAGAAGTATTGGAATTTATAGAAAAAAGTTGGAACTTAACCACTAAAAAATGAAACATTTCAATGGTTTTCAAGAACTTTCAATTAGCAAAATATTCTCTACTGAAGAAATTTTCAGAAAATATTGGATTTTTTCTTGACAAGCACTTTTGCCTATGCTAAAATACTAAACAAGATATCAAACGAAGGAGAAAGTCAAACATGAAAACAGCTAAGTTTAATCAATTTGCTTTGTTGTTGAGGTACTCGGGCTAGTGCAAAAAGCATTAGTCCTGTTTGGCTTACCAAGCGGGAGTGAATCAACATCTCGCTTGGGTTTCTGAGCGAGATGTTTTTTTAAAACCACATTTGGAAAAGGGGAAATCTTATGAGAACAGTTGAATTTCTAGATACCAGCCTTCGGGATGGAGAGCAGACACCTGGTGTTAATTTTTCAATCAAGGAAAAAATTGCCATAGCAAGACAGCTGGAGAAATGGGGTATTTCAGCCATCGAAGCTGGTTTTCCAGCGGCTAGTCCAGACTCATTTACGGCAGTGCAGGAGATTGCTAAGGTCTTGAAGAAAACAGCGGTGACTGGTTTGGCACGCTCTGTCAAGTCTGATATTGATGCTTGTTACGAGGCCCTCAAGGACGCAAAGTATCCACAGGTTCACGTCTTTATCGCTACCAGTCCGATTCATCGTAAGTATAAGCTCAATAAGAGCAAGGAAGAGATTTTGGAAGCAATCAGTGAGCATGTCTCTTATGCACGTTCCAAGTTTGAAGTGGTCGAATTCTCTCCTGAAGATGCGACCAGAACGGAGTTGGATTTCCTCCTGCAAGTTGTTCAAACAGCGGTCGATGCAGGTGCATCTTATATCAATATCCCTGATACGGTAGGATTTACCACACCAGAGGAATACGGAGCTATCTTCAAATACTTGATTGAGAATGTCAAGACGGAACGTCAGATTATCTATTCGCCTCACTGTCATGATGACCTTGGAATGGCAGTAGCTAATAGCCTTGCTGCTGTCAAGAACGGAGCAGGACGTGTTGAAGGGACTATCAACGGCATTGGGGAGCGAGCTGGAAATGCTGCTTTAGAAGAAATAGCAGTTGCGCTCAATATTCGCCAAGATTACTATCAAGCAGAAACTAGTATTGTTTTAAATGAAACCATCAATACGTCAGAAATGGTTTCTCGCTTCTCTGGTATTCCAGTTCCTAAAAACAAGGCTGTGGTTGGTGGCAATGCCTTCTCTCACGAATCTGGTATTCACCAAGACGGAGTCCTTAAAAATCCTCTTACTTATGAAATCATCACACCTGAATTGGTCGGTGTTAAGAGCAATAGCCTTCCGCTTGGAAAATTGTCTGGTCGCCATGCCTTTGTTGAGAAACTAAGAGAACTGGCCCTAGATTTTACAGAAGAGGATATCAAGCCACTCTTTGCTAAGTTCAAGGCTCTGGCAGACAAGAAACAAGAAATTACAGATGCAGATATTCGAGCTCTGGTCGCTGGAACCATGGTTGAAAATCCAGAAGGCTTCCACTTTGATGATTTACAACTGCAAACTCATGCTGATAATGACATTGAAGCGCTTGTTAGCTTGTCTAATATGGATGGTGAGAAAGTCGAATTTAATGCGACAGGGCAAGGTTCCGTTGAAGCAATCTTTAACGCTATCGATAAGTTCTTTAACCAATCTGTCCGCTTGGTGTCCTACACTATTGACGCTGTGACGGATGGAATCGATGCCCAGGCTCGGGTTTTGGTCACTGTTGAAAACAGAGATACAGAAACCATCTTTAATGCAGCAGGGCTTGATTTCGATGTACTGAAAGCATCTGCTATTGCCTACATCAATGCTAATACCTTTGTTCAAAAAGAGAATGCTGGTGAGATGGGACGCAGTGTTTCCTATCGTGATATGCCTAGTGTGTAAAGGAGAAAGCTATGACAAAGAAAATAGTAGTTCTGGCAGGGGATGGAATCGGCCCAGAAATCATGGATGCTGGGTTAGAGGTTCTGGAAGCTATAGCTAAAAAAACAGGCTTTGACTATGAAATAGACAAACGACCTTTTGGAGGTGCAGGAATTGATGCAGCAGGCCATCCTTTACCTAGTGAAACCCTCAAAGCATGTAGAGAAGCAGATGCCATTCTCCTAGCGGCTATCGGTAGTCCTCAGTATGATGGAGTAGAGGTCCGGCCCGAACAAGGCTTGCTGGCTCTCCGTAAGGAACTCAATCTCTATGCTAATATTCGCCCTGTTAAGATTTTTGAGAGTCTCAAGCATTTGTCACCACTAAAACCAGAACGAATTGCTGGTGTAGATTTTGTCGTTGTGCGGGAGTTGACAGGCGGGATTTACTTTGGGGATCATATCCTTGAAGAGCGGAAAGCGCGTGATATCAACGAATACAGCTATGAAGAAATAGAGCGGATTATTCGTAAGGCATTTGAAATTGCAAGAAATCGCAGAAAAATCGTTACTAGTATCGATAAGCAAAATGTTCTAGCGACTTCAAAACTCTGGCGGAAAGTAGCTGAGAAGGTCGCACAGGATTTCCCAGATGTGACCTTGGAACACCAGTTGGTGGACTCAGCTGCCATGCTCATGATTACCAATCCTGCTAAGTTTGATGTCATCGTGACGGAGAATCTTTTTGGAGATATTTTATCTGATGAATCAAGCGTCCTATCTGGTACACTTGGGGTCATGCCATCAGCCAGTCATTCTGAAAATGGACCAAGTCTTTATGAACCTATTCACGGTTCAGCGCCTGATATTGCAGGTCAAGGAATTGCCAATCCTATTTCCATGATTTTATCAGTTGCCATGATGTTGAGAAATAGTTTCGGACGTTATGAGGATGCAGAGCGTATCGAGCGTGCTGTTGAGGCAAGTTTAGCAGCTGGAATTTTAACGAGAGATATAGGAGGACAGGCTTCGACCAAGGAAATGACGGAAGCTATTATCGCAAGGTTATGAAGTTAGACGAAAAAATTACTCTAGTCCTTTTGATTTGGAATGTCATGGTTTTCTTGATTTATGGTATTGACAAATCCAAGGCAAGGAGAAGAGCTTGGCGCATCCCTGAGAAAATCTTACTTATTTTATCCTTTACTTGTGGTGGTTTTGGTGCCTGGCTAGCAGGAATCATCTTTCACCACAAGACTCGAAAATGGTATTTTAAAACAGTTTGGTTTCTTGGGATGATGACCACACTAGTAGCCTTATATGTTATTTGGAGGTAATAGATGGCAGGAAAATCGATTTTTGATAAATTATGGGACCGCCATGTCATCACAGGAGAAGAGGGGCAGCCCCAACTCATGTATGTGGATCAGCACTATATCCACGAAGTGACCAGCCCTCAGGCTTTTCAAGGTTTGCGAGATGCAGGTCGCAGATTGAGACGACCAGACTTGACATTTGGAACCTTTGATCACAATGTCCCAACGGTTAATATCTATGATATTCGAGATGTGATTTCTAAGGCACAAATTGATAAGCTTGCTGAAAATGTTGAGGAATTTGGGATCGAACATGCTGCCCACGGTTCTGAAAAGCAAGGAATCGTTCACATGGTTGGTCCAGAAACAGGAAGAACTCAACCAGGGAAATTCATCGTCTGTGGGGATAGCCATACAGCAACCCACGGGGCTTTCGGAGCGATCGCTTTTGGAATTGGGACCAGTGAGGTCGAACATGTCTTCGCTACCCAGACCCTCTGGCAGGTCAAACCCAAGAAAATGCTGGTAGAATTCACTGGAGTTCCTCAAAAGGGAGTCTATTCCAAGGATTTTATTCTCGCCTTGATTGCTAAATACGGCGTTGCTTGCGGTGTAGGCTACGTGGTGGAATATAGAGGACAAGCTATTGATGCACTGAGCATGGAAGAACGAATGACCATCTGCAATATGTCCATCGAGTTTGGATCCAAGATGGGAATCATGAATCCAGATCAAACCACCTATGATTATCTCAAAGGACGGGAATGTGTTCCAGAGGACTTTGAAGAGGCTGTGGCAGATTGGAAGACCCTTGTCAGTGATGAGAATGTCGTTTACGATAAGGTTATCCAGATGGATGTTTCAGACTTGGCTCCTATGGTGACCTGGGGAACCAACCCTGCTATGGGGGTTGACTTTGACAGTAGATTCCCAGAAATTAAGGATATGAATGATGAGCGAGCCTACAATTACATGGACTTGGAGCCTGGTCAAAAGCCAGCTGATATTGAACTAGGCTATATCTTTATCGGTTCTTGTACTAATGCTCGTCTCAGCGACTTGCAACTGGCTGCGCGATTTGTTAAAGGGAAGAAGATTGCTCCTAACTTAACGGCTATCGTAGTCCCAGGTTCTCGTCCTGTCAAACGAGCTGCTGAGAAGTTGGGCTTGGATAAGGTCTTTCTAGATGCTGGCTTTGAGTGGAGAGACCCAGGTTGCTCTATGTGCCTAGGGATGAATCCTGACAAGGTTCCAGATGGCGTTCACTGCGCCTCAACCAGCAACCGCAACTTTGAAGATAGACAAGGCTTTGGTGCTAAGACCCACCTCTGCAGTCCAGCCATGGCAGCTGCGGCAGCTATTGCAGGGCGCTTCGTAGATGTTCGGCAAATGCCAGAAGCCCAGTAAGGAGAGGATATGGAGAAATTTACAGTTTATACGGGAACGACCGTTCCTCTCATGAATGATAATATCGACACCGACCAAATCCTACCCAAGCAGTTTCTCAAGTTGATTGATAAAAAAGGCTTTGGTAAGTACCTCATGTATGCTTGGCGTTATCTGGACGACAAGTATACTGAGGATCCTGACTTTGTCTTTAATCAGCCTGAATATCGTAAAGCCAGTATTCTTATCTCAGGGGATAACTTTGGGGCAGGTTCTTCGAGGGAACATGCAGCTTGGGCCTTAGCAGACTATGGTTTTAAGGTCGTGATTGCAGGATCTTTTGGGGATATTCATTACAATAATGAACTCAATAATGGCATGTTGCCTATTGTTCAGCCTAGAGAGGTTAGAGAAAAGCTAGCCCAGCTCAAACCGACTGACCAGGTAACTGTGGACTTGGAACGACAAAAAATCATCTCACCAATTGGAGAGTTCACTTTTGAAATTGATAGCGAGTGGAAACACAAGCTCTTAAATGGTTTGGATGATATCGGAATTACCTTGCAGTATGAAGATTTGATTGCTGCTTATGAAAAACAACGACCAGCCTACTGGCAGGATTAGAAGAAAATTAGAAAAGGAAATAGAACTATGACAAAACACATTCAATGGAACGGAACACTTTCACAAGAAGGCTATGACATTTTAAAAGGTGAGGGCGGATGTATCGTTTGCCCTACTAAAGTTGGTTACATTATCATGACCAGCGATAAGGCAGGACTTGAGCGTAAGTTCGCAGCCAAAGAGCGTAACCGTAACAAACCAGGTGTTGTTCTCTGCGGTAGCATGGATGAGCTTCGTGCTTTAGCACAACTTAACCCAGAAATTGAAGCCTTCTACCAAAAACATTGGGATGAAGATATTCTTCTTGGTTGTATCCTTCCTTGGAAACCAGAAGCTTTTGAAAAACTCAAAGCATACGGTGATGGCCGTGAAGAACTTATGACTGATGTGCGTGGTACGAGCTGTTTCGTTATCAAATTTGGGAAAGCTGGTGAACAATTGGCTGCCAAACTTTGGGAAGAAGGCAAGATGGTTTATGCCTCATCAGCTAACCCATCTGGAAAAGGAAACCGTGGTAAAGTAGAAGGTATTGGAGAACGTATCGAAGGGGCAGTGGACCTTGTCATTGAGGCAGATGACTACGTTGCTTCTATCCAGCCTGACAAAACGATTGAAACGCGCTATGAGCAAGGTGTGATGGTCTCTATGGTTGATAAAGACGGCAAACTCATCCCAGAACAAGGAGGAGCTCGTTCAACATCACCAGCACCAGTTGTAATCCGTAAAGGGCTTGACATTGATAAAATCATGATGCACCTGTCAGACACCTTTAACTCATGGGACTACCGTCAGGGGGAGTATTATTAGAATGTAGAAGAAGTGGGGAGAAAACAAATTCCCCTCTTTTTTCTATTTACGCAAGAATAATCCGAACATTATATTTTAATTTATAAAATTATTTGACAAAATCTGTACTTTAGTTTATAATGAATTAAGGAAACGTCGGAAAAGGCGTAGAGATGCGCAAGCATAGGTAGGTCATTATAAAAGAAACGAGACATCGGTATGTTAAATGAATTTCCAATTTTTGATTACGAAGATATTCAATTGATTCCAAATAAATGTGTCATTAAAAGCCGTGCAGAAGCGGATACAAGTGTCACTTTAGGAAAGCACACCTTTAAACTACCTGTTGTGCCAGCTAATATGCAGACGATTTTGGATGAAAATGTAGCAGAGCAACTGGCTAAAGGTGGTTACTTCTACATTATGCATCGTTTTGATGAGGCAGGACGCATTCCTTTTATTAAACGCATGCACGAGCAAGGGCTCATTGCTTCTATATCTGTTGGTGTTAAGGATTATGAGTATGATTTTGTCAGCCAGCTCAAGGCTGATGCTCCTGAGTACATCACGATTGATATTGCCCATGGTCATGCGGATAGCGTGATTTCTATGATTCAACACATCAAGAAAGAATTGCCAGATACTTTTGTTATTGCTGGAAATGTGGGAACACCAGAAGCAGTTCGTGAATTGGAAAATGCTGGTGCGGATGCTACTAAGGTCGGAATTGGTCCTGGTAAGGTTTGTATTACCAAGGTTAAGACTGGGTTCGGTACAGGTGGTTGGCAGTTGGCTGCTCTACGCTGGTGTGCCAAGGCTGCACGTAAACCGATTATCGCTGATGGAGGGATTCGTACTCATGGTGATATTGCCAAGTCTATCCGCTTCGGTGCTAGCATGGTCATGATTGGTTCTCTCTTTGCAGGACACATCGAAAGTCCAGGGAAAACGATTGAAGTCGATGGTGAACAGTTCAAAGAATATTATGGTTCAGCCTCACAATATCAAAAAGGTGCTTATAAAAACGTCGAAGGAAAACGCATCTTGCTTCCTGCCAAAGGTCATTTGCAAGACACTTTAACTGAGATGGAACAAGACCTTCAAAGTGCCATTTCATACGCAGGTGGATGTCAGGTTGCTGACCTTAAACACGTTGATTATGTTATCGTGAAAAACTCCATCTGGAATGGGGATGCTTCCCACTAAGACGGGCTATTTGGCTAGAAAAAAACTTGTTATTAGAGCAAATTTCTGTTATAATAAAACAAGTTTCCACCCTTAGTGTAATGGATATCACGTAAGATTCCGGTTCTTGAGATGGGGGTTCGATTCCCTCAGGGTGGATGTAAACATCCTAAAAAGCCTTTAATAGGGCTTTTTTCTTTACACAGCCCTAAATTGGCCCTTAAAACTGAAAATCTCTTTTTAAAGAATTCCCAAATGCTCTCCAGTCCCGTTTTAAAGTGACTCAGGGGGCTTTTTTTGATATAATAAAAAGGACTGTTATCAGTTAGAAAGAGGTTGGTATGAAAGAATTACAAACTGTACTTAAAAACCATTTTGCAATCGAATTTGCAGACAAAAATTTACTGGAAACTGCCTTTACTCATACGAGTTATGCCAATGAGCACCGCCTCTTAAAAATTTCACACAATGAACGCTTGGAATTTTTAGGAGACGCTGTTCTACAGTTATTGATTTCAGAATATCTGTATAAAAAATATCCTAAAAAGCCTGAGGGTGACTTGTCTAAACTCCGTGCCATGATTGTTCGCGAGGAGAGTTTGGCTGGTTTTGCGCGTGACTGCCAGTTTGACCAGTTTATAAAACTTGGTAAAGGGGAAGAAAAGTCTGGTGGACGCAATCGTGACACCATTCTTGGTGATGCCTTTGAGGCCTTTCTCGGTGCCCTCCTTTTGGACAAGGATGTTGCCAAAGTCAAGGAATTTATCTATCAAGTTATGATTCCTAAGGTTGAAGCAGGCGAGTTTGAAATGATTACAGACTACAAAACCCATCTCCAAGAGTTACTTCAAGTTAATGGAGATGTGGCTATTCGTTATCAGGTGATTTCTGAAACGGGTCCTGCCCATGATAAGGTCTTTGATGTAGAAGTTCTTGTCGAAGGCAAGAGCATTGGTCAAGGTCAAGGTCGGTCTAAGAAATTAGCAGAGCAGGAAGCTGCCAAAAATGCCGTTGAGAAAGGGCTGGATTCATGTATTTAAAGGAAATCGAAATTCAGGGATTCAAGTCTTTTGCTGATAAGACCAAGGTCGTCTTTGACCAAGGTGTGACGGCAGTCGTTGGACCCAATGGATCTGGAAAGTCAAATATCACAGAAAGTCTGCGTTGGGCTTTGGGGGAGTCTAGTGTCAAGAGTCTCCGTGGTGGCAAGATGCCGGATGTCATTTTTGCTGGAACTGAAAGTCGCAAACCGCTCAATTATGCTTCTGTAGTTGTGACTCTGGATAATCATGACGGATTTATCAAGGATGCAGGTCAAGAAATCAGAGTAGAACGCCATATCTATCGTAGTGGAGATAGCGAATACAAGATTGACGGCAAGAAAGTCCGTCTGCGTGATATACATGACCTCTTCTTGGATACAGGTTTGGGACGAGACTCCTTCTCTATTATTTCCCAAGGGAAGGTTGAGGAGATTTTCAACTCCAAGCCTGAAGAACGTCGTGCCATTTTTGAAGAAGCTGCTGGAGTTTTGAAATACAAGACTCGTCGAAAAGAAACTGAGAGTAAACTGCAGCAAACTCAGGATAATCTAGACCGCTTAGAGGATATTATCTATGAGTTGGACAATCAAATCAAGCCTCTTGAGAAACAAGCTGAGAACGCCTGTAAGTTTTTAGATTTGGAAGGCCAACGCAAGGCTATTTATTTAGACGTACTGGTTGCTCAAATCAAGGAAAATAAGGCTGAACTAGAATCGACAGAAGAAGAGTTGGCACAAGTTCAGGAACTCTTGACGAGCTATTACCAAAAGCGTGAAAAATTAGAAGAAGAAAATCAGAACCTCAAGAAGCAACGTCAAGATTTACAGGCTGAAATGGCCAAAGACCAAGGCAGTTTGATGGATTTGACCAGTCTGATTAGTGATTTAGAGAGAAAATTAGCCCTATCGAAATTAGAATCTGAACAAGTAGCCCTGAATCAACAGGAAGCACAAGCTCGTTTGGCTGCTTTGGAGGATAAGAGAAATTTACTCAGCCAAGAAAAATCTGATAAAGAAAGCTCTTTAACTCTGTTAGAGGAAAATCTAGTCCAAAATAATCAAAAACTGAATCAATTAGAGGCTGAATTACTAGCTTTTTCAGATGATCCTGATCAGATGATTGAGCTTCTACGTGAACGCTTTGTAGCTCTTTTACAAGAAGAAGCGGATGTCTCAAACCAGCTGACCCGTATTGAGAATGAGTTGGAAAATAGTCGTCAGCTTTCTCAAAAACAAGCAGATCAACTACAAAAACTAAAAGAACAACTGGCTACAGCTAAAGAGAAGGCCAGTCAGCAAAAAGACGAGCTTGAAACTGCTAAGGAGCAGGTTCAGAAATTATTGGCCGACTATCAAGCTATTGACAAGGAGCAAGAGGAGCAGAAAGCTTCCTATCAAACTCAACAAAGTCAACTATTTGACCGTCTGGACAGTCTTAAAAACAAGCAGGCCAGAGCTAAAAGTTTGGAAAATATCCTGAGGAATCATAGTAACTTTTATGCAGGTGTTAAGAGTGTTCTCAAAGAAAAGGCCCGTCTTGGTGGAATAATTGGGGCTGTTAGTGAGCACCTGACCTTTGATGTGCATTATCAAACTGCCTTAGAGATTGCGCTTGGAGCCAGCAGTCAGCATATCATCGTAGAAGATGAAAACGCGGCAACCAAAGCTATTGATTTCCTCAAACGAAACAGAGCCGGTCGTGCAACCTTCCTTCCTTTGACCACGATCAAGGCACGTACGATTTCAAGCCAGAATCAAGATGCTATTGCTGCAAGCCCAGGTTTCCTTGGGATGGCAGATGAGTTGGTGACATTCGACACTAGACTGGAAGCTATTTTTAAGAATTTGCTAGCTACGACGGCTATTTTTGATACCGTGGAACATGCGCGTGCAGCAGCTCGTCACGTTCGTTATCAGGTTCGCATGGTGACACTGGATGGGACAGAGCTGCGCACAGGTGGTTCCTATGCAGGTGGAGCCAATCGCCAGAACAACAGTATTTTTATCAAGCCAGAGCTGGAGCAATTACAAAAAGAAATTGCTGAAGAAGAAGCAAGTCTTCGTTCAGAAGAAGCGTCTTTGAAGACCTTGCAAGATGAGATGGCTAGATTGACAGAAAGTTTAGAAGCTATCAAATCTCAAGGTGAGCAGGCTCGTATTCAGGAGCAAGGCTTGTCCCTCGCTTATCAGCAGACCAGTCAGCAAGTTGAAGAGCTAGAAACTCTTTGGAAGCTCCAAGAAGAGGAATTAAATCGTTTTACTGAGGGAGATTGGCAAGCGGATAAGGAAAAATGCCAAGCACGCCTTGCTACTATTGCCAGTGATAAGCAAAATCTGGAAGCTGAGATTGAAGAGATCAAGTCTAACAAAAATGCCATCCAAGAACGCTATCAAAACTTGCAGGAAGAGGTAGCGCAGGCTCGCCTGCTTAAGACAGAACTGCAAGGACAAAAACGTTATGAAGTTGCTGATATTGAACGTTTAGGCAAGGAATTGGATAATCTGAATATCGAACAAGAGGAAATCCAGCGTCTTCTTCAAGAAAAGGTTGACAATCTTGAGAAAGTTGATACGGATTTGCTCAGTCAACAGGCCGAAGAAGCCAAAATGCAGAAAACAAACCTCCAACAAGGTCTGATTCGCAAGCAGTTTGAGTTGGATGATATTGAAGGTCAACTGGATGATATTGCAAGTCATTTGGATCAGGCTCGCCAGCAGAATGAGGAGTGGATTCGCAAGCAAACACGTGCTGAAGCTAAGAAAGAGAAGGTCAGCGAGCGCTTGCGCTATTTACAAAGTCAATTAACAGACCAGTATCAGATTAGCTATACTGAAGCACTAGAAAAGGCACATGAATTGGAAAACCTCAATCTGGCAGAGCAAGAGGTTAAGGATTTAGAGAAGGCTATTCGCTCACTGGGACCTGTCAACTTGGAAGCTATTGACCAGTACGAAGAAGTGCACAACCGTCTGGACTTTCTAAATAGTCAGCGAGATGATATTTTGTCAGCGAAAAATTTGCTCCTTGAAACCATTACAGAGATGAATGATGAGGTTAAGGAACGCTTTAAAACCACTTTTGAAGCTATTCGTGAGTCTTTCAAAGTGACCTTTAAGCAGATGTTTGGCGGAGGTCAGGCGGACCTGATTTTGACTGAGGGAGACCTGCTGACAGCTGGGGTTGAGATTTCTGTTCAACCTCCAGGTAAGAAAATCCAGTCTCTTAATCTGATGAGTGGTGGTGAAAAAGCTCTATCGGCTCTTGCTTTGCTTTTCTCCATTATCCGTGTCAAGACTATTCCGTTTGTCATCTTGGATGAGGTAGAGGCTGCGCTGGACGAAGCTAATGTCAAACGCTTTGGGGATTACCTCAATCGATTTGATAAGGACAGCCAGTTCATCGTCGTGACCCACCGTAAGGGAACCATGGCAGCGGCTGATTCTATCTATGGAGTTACCATGCAAGAATCAGGTGTTTCAAAAATTGTTTCGGTGAAGTTAAAAGATTTAGAAAGTATTGAAGGATGACAATTAAACTAGTAGCAACGGATATGGACGGAACCTTCCTAGATGGGAATGGACGCTTTGATATGGACCGCCTCAAGTCTCTCTTGGTTTCCTACAAGAAAAAAGGGATTTACTTTGCGGTAGCTTCGGGGCGCGGATTTTTATCTCTAGAAAAATTATTTGCTGATGTTCGTGATGACATCATTTTCATCGCGGAAAATGGCAGTTTGGTAGAGTATCGAGGTCAAGACTTGTATGAAGCGACTATGTCTCGTGAGTTTTATCTATCAACTTTTGAAAGGCTGAAAACGTCACCTTATGTAGATATCAATAAACTGCTCTTGACGGGAAAAAAGGGAGCTTATGTTCTAGATACGGTTGATGAGACCTATTTAAAAGTGAGTCAGCACTATAATGAAAATATCCAAAAAGTAGCGAGTCTGGAAGATATTACAGATGACATTTTTAAATTCACAACCAACTTCACAGAAGAAACTCTTGAAGCTGGGGAGGCTTGGGTCAATGAAAATGTCCCTGGTGTTAAGGCCATGACAACCGGATTTGAATCCATTGATATTGTTCTTGACTATGTCGATAAGGGAGTGGCTACTGTTGAATTAGCTAAAAAACTTGGTATCACAATGGATCAGGTTATGGCTTTTGGCGATAATCTAAATGACTTGCATATGATGCAGGTTGTGGGACATCCTGTAGCTCCTGAAAATGCACGACCAGAAATTTTAGAATTAGCAGAGACTGTGATTGGTCACCATAAGGACCAGTCGGTTATAGCTTATATGGAGGGCTTATAATGGCAGATATAAAATTGATTGCATTGGACTTGGATGGGACCTTGCTGACTACTGATAAAAGGCTGACGGCTCGTACCAAGGCAACCTTGAAAGCTGCGCGTGATCGTGGTATCAAGGTCGTTTTGACAACCGGTCGTCCCTTAAAAGCCATGGATTTCTTTCTCCATGAGCTAGGGACTGACGGCCACGAAGATGAATATACGATTACTTTTAATGGTGGTTTGGTTCAGAAAAATACAGGAGAAATCCTAGATAAGACAGTCTTTTCATATGATGATGTGGCACGTTTGTATGAAGAAACAGAGAAATTATCATTGCCTCTTGATGCTATCTCAGAAGGAACTGTTTATCAAATTCAATCAGACCAAGAAAGTCTTTATGCCAAATTCAATCCAGCATTGACCTTTGTTCCAGTGGACTTTGAAGACCTATCTAGTCAAATGACCTACAATAAGTGTGTGACTGCCTTTTCTCAAGAACCCTTGGATGCAGCTATTCAGAAGATTTCTCCAGAATTGTTTGACCAATATGAAATCTTTAAATCACGTGAAATGTTGCTAGAGTGGTCACCAAAGAATGTTCATAAAGCAACAGGTTTGGCAAAACTAATCAGCCATCTTGGAATCGACCAAAGCCAAGTTATGGCATGTGGTGATGAGGCTAATGACCTTTCTATGATTGAGTGGGCAGGGCTCGGTGTTGCCATGCAAAACGCTGTTCCTGAAGTCAAGGCAGTCGCAAATGTAGTGACTTCAATGACCAATGATGAAGAAGCTGTCGCCTGGGCTATCGAAGAATATGTGCTAAAGGAGAACTAAGATATGGGATTATTTGACCGTCTATTCGGAAAAAAAGAAGAACCTAAAATCGAAGAAGTTGTAAAAGAAGCTCTGGAAAATCTTGATTTATCTGAAGATACGGAGCTTGCCCTTACAGAAGCTGAGGAAGTTCTTCATGAAGAAGCAGAAGTTGAAAGTTCTGAAGAAGCTCTGCTCCAAGAAGAGGAAAATCAAGACACAGTTGAAGAAAGTCTGGATTCAGAACCAACTGTAGAAGTTTCTCAAGAAGAAATAGAAGAATTTCCAAACTCAGAAGAAGTCACAGAGGAAGAGAATACGGAGCTCCTAGAGACTGTAGAAGAAAATAATTCTGAAGTTCTTGAAGCAGAAACGACTCAAGTAGAAGAGACTGTTCAGGAAAAATATGACCGCAGTCTCAAGAAAACTCGTACAGGATTTGGTGCTCGTTTGAATGCCTTCTTTGCCAATTTCCGCTCTGTTGATGAAGAATTTTTCGAGGAACTGGAAGAACTGCTAATTATGAGTGATGTTGGTGTCCAGGTCGCTTCTAACTTAACCGAGGAGCTACGCTACGAAGCCAAGCTTGAAAACGCCAAGAAACCTGACGCACTACGCCGTGTCATCATTGAGAAATTGGTTGAGCTTTATGAAAAGGATGGCAACTACGATGAAAGAATCCACTTCCAAGATGGCTTGACAGTCATGCTATTTGTTGGGGTCAATGGTGTTGGGAAAACAACTTCTATCGGAAAACTAGCCCACCGCTACAAACAAGCTGGTAAGAAGGTTATGCTGGTTGCAGCAGATACCTTCCGTGCAGGGGCAGTGGCTCAACTAGCTGAATGGGGCCGACGAGTAGATGTTCCAGTAGTAACTGGACCTGAAAAAGCTGACCCAGCCAGTGTAGTCTTTGATGGCATGGAACGTGCTGTGGCTGAAGGTATCGATATTCTCATGATTGACACCGCTGGTCGTCTGCAAAACAAGGACAACCTCATGGCTGAGTTGGAAAAGATTGGTCGTATTATCAAACGTGTTGTGCCAGAAGCACCCCATGAAACCTTCTTAGCACTTGATGCATCAACAGGTCAAAATGCCCTGGTACAGGCCAAAGAATTTTCGAAAATCACTCCTTTAACAGGAATTGTCTTGACTAAGATTGACGGAACAGCACGAGGTGGTGTAGTTCTAGCTATCCGAGAAGAACTCAATATTCCTGTAAAATTGATTGGTTTTGGTGAAAAAATCGATGATATTGGAGAGTTTAACTCAGAAAACTTTATGAAGGGTCTCTTGGAAGGCTTAATCTAATCAGAAGTAAAAATCCTGCAAGCTACAAACTTGCAGGAATTTTTTTTATTCTAAACGGCCATCTTGACGATAGGCGATATCTGGTTGCCAAGTCCATTTGGCATCGAATTTTTCAAGTAAGTCAAAGCTTGCTTGAGGTCCCATGCTTCCAGCTTTATAGTCATGAAGTGGGGCACCATTTTCGGCCCAGAGCTCTTCGATACGGTCAATCAATTTCCATGACGCACCAACTTCATCCCAGTGGCTAAAGTTAGTTGAGTTGTTGTTTAGGACATCATAAATCAATTTCTCGTATGGTTCTGGAGAAGCACCAGTTGCGGTCGCATCTGTGCGGTAATCAAGTGAGTTCGGAGCTAAGTTGAATTCTTCTCCTACTTGTTTCCCATTTAGGCTAAGAGAGAAGCCTTCTGTTGGTTGGATGTAGATGGTCAAAATATTTGGAGCAAGTGGTTCTCCAAAGATAGAATCCATTTGTTTAAAGACGATGTTGACATGAGTTCCTTTTTCAGTCAGACGTTTACCAGTACGGAAGAAGAAAGGAACACCACGGAATCGATCGCTGTCTACAAAGAAGGCACCAGATGCAAAGGTTTCTGTTGTTGATTCTGGATTTACATTTGGCTCGCTACGATAAGAGATATATTTCATGCCATCAATCTTACCTGAACGGTATTGACCACGGATAAAGTGTTCTTTAAGCTCTTCATCCGTTGGATGATAGAGGTTTTTAAAGACCTTAATCTTCTCAGCACGAATCTCGTCTTTTGTGAAGCTTGCTGGCTTGTCCATGGCAAGGAGAGAAAGCAGTTGTAGTGTATGGTTTTGTACCATGTCGCGGAGGGCACCAGATTGGTCATAGTAGCCACCACGTTCTTCTACACCCAAGCGCTCTGCAAAAGTAATTTGAACATTGTCGATAAAATCCTTGTTCCAAACATTTTCAAAAATCAGGTTTGCAAAGCGGACTGCAAAGATGCTTTGGATCATTTCCTTACCAAGATAATGGTCGATACGGAAAATTTGTTCTTCGTCAAATGTTGCTAGGAGCTCGTCATTTAACTTGCTTGCAGTTGCGTAATCTGTACCAAATGGCTTCTCAACGATTAAACGTTCAAAACCTTTACCATCCACAATGTTTTCAGACTTGAGGTGTTTGGCAATAGTTCCAAAGAACTGAGGCGCCATAGACAAGAAGAAGAGCTTGTTGTGTTCAGCTTGGTATTTGTCATTTAGTTCAGCCTGCAATTGACGCAAAGCAATGTAGTGCTCTGTATCATTGACATCATGACTTTGATAGTAGAAGTGGCTAGCGAACTCTTGAGCCTGTTCGGTACTATCTGCCAAATCAAGGATGGATTCGACTACAACAGATTCAAAATATTCCTTGCTCCAAGGACGACGAGCAGTTCCAATGACTGCAAAGTGTTCGGAAAGATTGCCGGATTTATATAGTCTAAAAAGGGAAGGGTAGAGCTTGCGTTTAGCCAGGTCTCCACTCGCACCGAAAATTGTAACAATAACCTTAGATGACATCTAGCTACCTAATTTCTATTTTTATTCCTAGTCTTGCTAGGTATGAGGAAACCTCATTTCATAAACTTAATTCTAACATAATTTTCCGAAAAATCAAAAAATCCAATACGAGATAGAAAAAAACTGCAAGGAAATCCTTACAGTTTGACTTTAGACGTTTAAGACCTTGTCCAAGAACTCTTTCAGACGTGGGTGCTGTGGGTTATCAAAGATTTGATCAGGTGTTCCGTCTTCAAGGAATTCACCATCCGCAGTAAAGATAACGCGGTTGGCAACCTGACGAGCAAATCCCATCTCATGGGTTACGATAATCATGGTCATACCTTGCTCAGCCAATTCCTTCATAACGTTTAGTACGTCTCCGACCATCTCAGGGTCAAGGGCAGAAGTTGGTTCATCAAAGAGCATGATGTCTGGATTCATTGCTAGTCCACGAGCGATAGCCACACGTTGTTTTTGACCACCTGATAGGCTATCTGGATTAGCATTAGCTTTATCTGCTAGCCCAACCTTGTCAAGCAACTCCATTCCCAATTTCTCAGCTTCTTCCTTAGTCATCAACTTGTGCTCGATAGGAGCAAAAGTAATGTTATCCAATACAGACATGTGTGGGAAGAGGTTGAAGTGTTGGAAAACCATTCCGATATTTTCACGGACGTGGTCAACGTTGGTTGTTTTTTCAGTTAAGTCATAACCGTTCACAGTGATGTGACCGCTAGTAACTTCTTCTAGAAGGTTGAGGCTACGAAGGAAGGTCGATTTACCAGAACCTGAAGGACCAATGATACAAACAACATCTCCTTCATAGAATTTAGTCGTAATTCCTTTTAAAACTTCATTTTTTCCATAGTGCTTGTGTAAATCATTTACATCAATTTTTAGTTTTGCCATTAACGAATCCTCTTTTCTAAGCGTTTCGCTAGTCTAGTCAAAAGTGTAATAATTACAAGATAGAAGATAGCAAGGATTGCATACATCTTGAAACTTTGGTAGTTACGGGCGATGATAATCTTACCAGTTTGGAAGAGTTCCACCAAACCGATAGCAGATACGATGGTTGTATCTTTAAGAGCGATAACGAATTGGTTGACAAAGTTGGGCAACATCAATTTAGTTGCTTGTGGCAAGATAATCTTACGCATGGTTTTTCCATAAGAGATCCCCAAGCTTCGGCTGGCTTCCATTTGACCAACTGGAACGGCCTGAATACCACCACGAACGATTTCAGCGATATAAGCGGCTGCATTGAGCGATAGGGCAATAGTACCAGCTACAAAGTCGTTAATTGGACTTTGTTGGCCTGTGATGGACTCGATGAAGTTTGGAATACCCCAGAAGATGAAGGCTGCAAGAATCATCAATGGGATACCACGGATAACGTCAACGAAAATCTCAGAAATCACACGAAGAGATTTGTATGGGCTAACGCTAAACATACCGAAGATAATCCCGATAACAATAGCAATAGCAAATGAGATAAGAGCTAGAGCAAGAGTGATACCAAGACCGCTAAGGAGTTGTTTGTAGTTATTTTGAAGCAAGCCCCAGATAGTCGTCTCATCAACAGTGCTTGTTGAAGCAGTTGAAGATTCGCTAGCTAGGTATTTATCAAGAATCTTTTGGAATTCACCGTTTGCTTTAAGGTTTGCAAGTCCGTTGTTGAACATTTCAATCAATTCTGGATTTGCTCCTTTTTTAACGGCAAAGGCTGTTTCTCCGATTGGACTTCCAGCGATTGGTGTTTTCAATTTTTGTCCTTGGCTGATAGAATATTTGAGAACAGGTTCATCATCCATAACAGCATCAATGGCACCAGTGTTTAAACTGTCATACATTGAAGAACCATCAGCAAAGGTTTTAATTTTGTAGCCGTATTTGCTTTGATTTTCTGTTAGGAAGGTTTGAGAAGCCGTTCCGTTTTTAACACCAACTGTCTTTCCTTTTAAATCTTCATAAGAAGCAATGGTGCTTGATTCTTTGACACCAAGGATTGTATTAGCAGTGTAGTATGATTCTGAGAAGTCAAAAGTTGCCTTACGAGCATCTGTGACAGACATACCAGCAATGATACCATCTGCTTGGCCAGCTTGGACAGCGCTGATAGCTGCATCGAAACCAGGGTTGGTGATTTCAATTTCAAAGCCTTGGTCTTTAGCGATTGCCTTAATCAATTCCATATCAATACCAGTAAATTGGTTGCTTGAATTTTGGAAGACAAAAGGTGCAAAAGAAGAATCACTTGCAATGATGTATTTAGCTTTAACAGGAGTTGCTTTTAGACCAGTTGCAGTAGTTGTAGTTGGCACTGCTGAAGAAGATGGTGCAGTCCATTTCTTGATGATTTTATCAAGGCTACCATCTTTTTTCATTTCAGCCAAGGCTTGGTTAAATTCAGTAACCAGGTGCTCATATTTGCTTCCTTTTTTCACACCGAAAGCAAAACTACCTACAGCTTCCCCATCCATTTCAATATGGAGGTCTTGACCTTGGTTAATCGCATACTCGATAACAGGTTTGTCATCCATCATAGCATCGATAGCACCAGCAGTCAAGCTGTTGTTCATCAAATCACTAGTGTCAAATGTTTTAATAGTAAAGCCGTATTTATCTTTAATCGTTTCTAGGAAACGTTGAGCGGCTGTTCCGTTTTTAACACCAACAGTTTTACCAGACAATTGGTCGTACTTGCTAATCTTGTGTGCCTTTGTAGTTGCAATGACAACTTTTGTATCATAGTAAGTATCAGACATGGTGAAGACTTTTTCACGTTCTTTAGTCTTTGTCATCCCTGCCATGATAGCGTCAGCTTGGCCAGCTTGAACCGCATTGACCGCTGCGTCAAATCCAGGATAGGACATCTGAATGTTCCATCCTTTAATCTCAGCGACTTTGTTAATAATGTCAACATCAATTCCTTTATAAGTTTGATCTGAATCTTTAAACTCAAAAGGTGCATAGGCGGTATCGGACACAATCTTAATCGTCTCTGCTTTCGCAATACCTAATGAGAAAATTGGGAATAAAATTAGCAAAAATGCTAGAAATTTTTTCTTCATTTTTAGTCTCCTTTTCCGAATATTTTCCCATTATATCAGAAAAAACAAAAAAATGCAAATCTAGGGACTTTTATGTTAGAAGATATAACATAAAAGCTCTTTATTTCTTTCTTTCTTGAACTGCTACCACAAAGTGCTATAATAATAGTATATAATGGAAGAAAAGAGGACGGAGATGTGAAGAACAAAAGAATTTTTAAAGACTTCCAAGCTTCTCAAATGCGGTTAAACCTCTACACAAGCCCCTTGTTAGCCTTTGCTTTTGTCTTCATAGGAGAGTTTGTGGCTTATACTTTATATGGTATTAGTTTCTTAGCTCTCATCGGACTTGCTAGAAATTTTGGAGAGACTGGTCAAAATCTTGCAACCTACTTGCAGACCTTGCAGCAGAGCTTGATGGATAAAACAAGTGACTTTCGTTTAATTTTAGAATTGCTGGCCTTTGGTTTTATACTTAACACTGTGTTCAGATGGACTAGAAAAGTTGAGAAAAGACCTATTCGAACCTTGGGATTTTATAGAGAGAATTTCCTCAGCAATCTTCTGAAAGGATTTGGGCTAGGTCTGGCACTTTTTCTTCTGACCTTGTTAGGTTTAGTAGCATTAGGGCAATATCGTTTTGAGTCCATTCATTTGAATCCTTATTCGCTTGCCTTTGTCATTTTTACCATTCCATTTTGGATTTTACAGGGGACAGCAGAAGAAGTGGTGGCCCGTGCTTGGCTCCTTCCTCAATTGGCTTCAAGAACCAATCTAAAACTAGCTGTTGTTATATCTAGCCTATTCTTTACCCTGCTTCATGTGGGAAATTCTGGTCTCACACCTCTATCTCTAGTGAATCTCTTTTTATTCGGAGTTGCCATGTCACTTTACCTCCTCAAAACAGATACAGTTTGGGGTGTAGCAGGTATTCATGGGGCTTGGAATTTTGCTCAGGGAAATTTATTTGGGATTTTGGTTAGCGGTCAGCCGTCAGGAACATCGCTAATGACCTTTTTACCACAAGGCGATCAGAGCTGGCTATCAGGTGGCTCTTTTGGCATAGAAGGTTCTGTCATGACAAGTCTGGTCTTGCTACTGATGATTCTCTATCTCGCTAATAAATTAAAGAAAGAAAATGAAAGGATGTGACTTAGGTCCGTCCTTTTCTTCGTGAAAATGTTACAAGTATGCTAAAATAGGAATAGCACATCGAGAGAGGATTCTTATGATTAACCGCATTACTGACAATCAATTTAAACTAGTATCAAAATATCAACCATCAGGAGACCAACCACAAGCTATCGAGCAGTTGGTTGATAATATCGAGGGGGGAGAAAAAGCTCAGATTCTGATGGGGGCGACGGGTACAGGGAAGACCTATACCATGAGTCAGGTCATTTCCAAAGTCAATAAACCAACTCTGGTCATCGCCCACAATAAAACTCTAGCAGGACAGCTCTATGGGGAGTTTAAGGAATTTTTCCCTGAAAATGCAGTTGAGTACTTTGTGTCTTACTATGATTATTACCAACCTGAGGCCTATGTCCCTTCTAGTGATACCTATATTGAAAAAGATAGCTCTGTCAATGATGAGATTGATAAACTTCGTCACTCAGCGACTTCGGCCCTTCTGGAGCGTAATGATGTTATTGTCGTTGCCTCTGTCTCTTGTATCTATGGTCTGGGTTCGCCCAAGGAATACGCTGATAGTGTCGTTAGTCTCCGTCCAGGTCTTGAAATTTCTCGTGATAAACTCTTGAATGACTTGGTTGATATCCAGTTTGAACGTAATGATATTGATTTCCAACGCGGAAGATTTCGTGTGCGTGGAGATGTGGTGGAGATTTTCCCAGCTTCCCGTGATGAGCATGCCTTTCGAGTAGAGTTCTTTGGAGATGAGATTGACCGTATCCGCGAAGTGGAGGCTCTGACAGGTCAGGTGTTGGGAGAAGTGGATCATTTAGCGATTTTCCCAGCTACTCACTTTGTGACCAATGACGACCACATGGAAGTGGCCATTGCTAAAATTCAGACTGAGTTGGAGGAGCAACTAGCTATCTTTGAGAAGGAAGGTAAACTGCTTGAAGCCCAGCGCTTGAAACAACGGACAGAGTACGATATCGAAATGCTGCGTGAGATGGGCTATACCAACGGGGTTGAGAACTATTCACGTCACATGGATGGACGGAGCGAAGGAGAGCCTCCTTATACGCTTCTCGACTTCTTCCCAGATGATTTCTTGATTATAATTGACGAGAGTCACATGACTATGGGACAAATAAAAGGTATGTATAATGGAGACCGTTCGCGTAAAGAAATGCTGGTTAATTATGGTTTCCGTTTGCCGTCTGCTCTGGACAATCGTCCTCTCCGTCGTGAGGAGTTTGAAAGTCATGTGCACCAGATTGTTTACGTTTCAGCGACACCAGGTGACTATGAAAATGAACAGACTGAGACAGTGATTGAGCAAATCATTCGTCCAACGGGACTCTTGGATCCAGAGGTGGAAGTCCGTCCGACTATGGGACAGATTGATGACCTCTTAGGTGAAATTAATGCCCGTGTTGAGAAGAACGAACGAACCTTTATCACCACCTTGACTAAGAAAATGGCAGAGGACTTAACTGACTACTTCAAGGAAATGGGCATTAAGGTCAAGTACATGCACTCGGATATCAAGACCTTGGAACGGACTGAGATTATCCGTGACCTGCGCTTGGGTGTCTTTGATGTCTTGGTCGGAATCAACCTCCTTCGTGAAGGAATTGACGTTCCTGAAGTGAGCCTAGTAGCTATTCTCGATGCTGACAAGGAAGGTTTCCTTCGTAACGAACGTGGACTCATCCAAACCATTGGCCGCGCTGCCCGTAATAGCGAAGGCCATGTCATCATGTACGCTGACACAGTTACCCAGTCTATGCAACGTGCTATCGATGAAACTGCTCGCCGTCGCAAAATCCAGATGGCCTATAATGAAGAACACGGTATTGTGCCTCAGACAATCAAGAAAGAAATCCGTGATCTGATTGCTGTGACCAAGGCAGTTGCCAAGGAAGAAGAAAAAGAAGTCGATATCAATAGTCTCAACAAACAAGAACGCAAAGAACTTGTCAAGAAACTAGAAAAACAAATGCAAGAAGCTGTCGAAGTGCTTGACTTTGAACTGGCTGCACAGATTCGCGATATGATGCTGGAAGTCAAGGCGTTGGATTAGGGGAATTTTATGAATATTTTAGTTATTAATGGACATCCTGATAAAGAAAGTTACTGCCAAGCAATTTTTCAAACGATTGTAGAAAATATAGACTCAAAGAGACATGAACTTGAAATGATTAATCTTAATGAGGAAGAGTTTGATCCTGTTTTACGTTATGGTTATCGACAAAGGATGGAGGACGATCCGTTTATTCTACGATCTCAGGAATTAATTCAGTGGGCAGATCATTTCATTTTTGTTTATCCAATTTGGTGGAGTAGTATGCCTAGTCTATTGAAGGGGTGGATTGATCGTGTTTTTACGCCAGGCATTGCATACTCAGCAAATAATCGAGGAAGCTTTATTTTGAACTACTTGAGAGGTAATCAGTTTAAAAAGTTACTAAAAGGAAAAACAGCTAGTATTTATGCAACCTCCATGGCACCAACTTGGTGGTACAAAGTATTTTCAGGTCCGATTAATATTCCAGACAGTTATGGAATATCAGTATTAAAGAATGCTGTCCTGAATCATTGCGGTATCAAAACAAAGAGGGTTTCAATCTTAGGAGAGTTAGGACGTGAAGTGAATACAAGTTCAACAAGAGAAAAATTTCTACAAAAAGTAGCAAAGGAAGTCAGACTGTTGGATTAAGGAGAAGAAAATAAATGACGGTTGTTATCAAATCAATGGAAACTCCTGAAGAGATAGAAAGTAAATCTCTCGTTCACTGGAAAGCGTGGAGAGAGGCTTATGACGACCTTTTGCCTGCAGAATTTCAGGAGACAATGACATTGGAAAGGTGTCGATTCTTTAGTCAAAAGTATCCAGAAAATACATTGATTGCGATAGATGGCATGAAGGTAGTTGGTTTTATCAGTTATGGAAAAGGTATCGCACAAAAGTTAGTTAGAGCAGCTTTGACTGCTCTTAATCATTTTTCTGAAATTTTCTTATGGGTATTGAAAGATAATAAGCGAGCCATAGCTTTCTATCAAAAAATGGTTTTTACTTTTGATGGACAAGAAAAGATGCTTGAACTTGGAAAGCCCATAAAGGAAAAACGTATGGTATTCTATTCTAAATAATTTTACAAAGTAGAAGCTAATGGCACTGGTGCAAGTCTGAAAATTTAATAAATTAGAAAGTGAGTAAATTTATGTCCCGTTCCCAATTAACGATTTTAACAAATATTTGTCTGATTGAAGATCTCGAAACCCAGCGCGTGGTTATGCAGTATCGCTCTCCTGAAACCAATCGCTGGTCTGGTTATGCCTTTCCAGGAGGTCATGTAGAAAATGGTGAGGCTTTTGCGGAGTCTGTCATTCGTGAAATCTACGAAGAAACAGGGTTGACTATCCAAAATCCTCAACTTGTCGGCATTAAAAATTGGCCTCTGGATACAGGCGGGCGCTATATCGTCTTTTGTTATAAGGCGACTGAGTTCTCTGGTACCCTTCGCTCTTCAGATGAAGGAGAAGTTTCTTGGGTGCAAAAAGACCAGATTCCAAACTTGGATCTGGCCTATGATATGTTACCATTGATGGAGATGATGGAAGCTCCTGACAAATCTGAATTTTTCTACCGCCACCGTACAGAAGATGGCTGGGCGAAGAAAATCTTCTAGTCTTTTACTAAATAACCTAGCTGATCTAAGGCCTCCTCGATATAGTGGAGGTCTTGTTGTGTTTCGGCTTCAACTAGGTGGTAATGGATACCATCTGTTAATTCAGACAGAGGTCTAAAATCTGAATGCTCAACTTGTTCTAGAAAATGTTGCACATCTCTACGACAAGACAGTTTCAGCAAGGTTTCAATTTCTCCATAGACGGGATGGTCAATCAAGGTGTTTTGAACACGTCCGCCATTATCTACGATAGCAAGGAGTTCTTGACCGATTTCTTCAACTTCATGTTTCACTTTGAAAAGTTTGTGAACATAAGGGTTGGTTTCAATTTGCTTATAGACGTAGCCACGATTGGTGGATAGGATAGGAGCGCCATCGGCTCTTAAAATTGCAATGTCCTGTACAATGACCTGGCGTGTAACATGAAAATGTTCAGCTAAACTTTGGCCATTGAGGGCTTTAGGAGTTTCTTTCAAGAGTTGGAGCAGGGCTTGTTTGCGATCTTTTGTCATAGTTCTTCCTTTTAACGGCGTTTGCGAAGCACTTTATAGACAGCTAGTGCTAATGTATAGTCTACCATACTATGGATAATTGTACCAAATCCAACTAGCACAAATAGAACATAAAACATATTTTCTACATTGGTACCAGAAGTTGCGTAAAAAACGACACAGGCCAATACTTCAGCAAGGGCATGGACAAGCGCTAACACAAAGTTGAAAATCCAGGAAGCTTTTGGTTTATCTAGGGTATCGGGGAATTTTTGTAGGTAAAGAGCCCCCAAAGTTCCAAAAAAGATATGGGAAAAAGCTCGAAAAACAATAACCATGGGATAGCCAGCCATCAAGAATCCAAAACTAGAGGCTAGGATGACAAAAACTGCCATCAAGGGCGACAAGAACATAGCGATAAAAATAGCGATGTGGCTTCCTAAAGTATAGGAAGCAGGTGGAATGACAATCTTAAAAGGCATAACAATTGGAATCAAAATCGCAATAGCCGTTAAGAGGGCAGTCATTGTCATAAATTGTGTCTTTTTCCGTGTATTCATAAGAATCTCCTTTTTGACTGTATATACACTAGTATAGTATAACAAACAAGACAATAAAGCAAGGATTTACTTAAGTTTATAGGCCATTTTAAATTAAATATTGGTAAAGATTTCACTAAAAAAAACTGTATAGAGCAACATCTCCACCTTCAAGCTTGAAAGTGGAGATGTTTTTATTTTTTCAAAGTCTGTAGTCTTGGAACAATAGCTAGAGTAAGAATTGCGGAAATGACTAATTCGGCAATCGAATTTGTTGAGATAACAGTTGCTAGGAGTTTTTGGATATTACCATCAAAGACATTTCCAAAAAGGTAGAAAATTCCACCAAGTACAAAGACTGTGTTGGTAAGTGAACCAAGGGCACCAGCTAGGATCAGACCAGTTTTATTTTTCATCAGTTTATAGATTAGATAAGGAGTCAAACCAATCAAAATACGTGGGACGATGGCAATGATAGCTGAGTAGATGTTTCCGTTTGGTACGAAGGGAGAGAAGAGGTAGCTTGTCGGTAGAATGGTAATAGTGTTAACCGTCAAGCTAAGTAGCCCCATCAAAAATCCAAGTGTAACCCCAACTCGTGGACCGTAGATAATGCTGGCAATAATGACAGGAATATGAACAATGGTCGGTTTGATTGGGAATGGAAAAAGGTTAAAGATAAGCGAGCTCAGAAAATGAATCACAAGCATGGTTGCAAAAAAGATAGCAATGGGTGCAATATTAGATCGTTTTTTCATCGAGAGTTTCCTTTATTCTTTCTAAAATAATTGTGAGGTCAGCTAAGGCTCCTCGTCCATGGTCTCCGCAAGCTAGTAGGGATTCTTTTGGAGCAATCAGCTGATAGCCGTAACTTTCTAATGTTTTCAGATTAGCCTGAGTTGCTGGGTGGTCATACATTTTTGTATTCATAGCAGGAGCTATTAGTTTGGGAATATGACTTGGCAGGGCTAGAGCCGTGCTGGTCACCATGTTGTCCGCAAATCCGTGGGCTAGTTTTGCAATAGTGTTAGCAGTTGCCGGGGCTACGATAAATAAATCTGCTTTTTTTCCAAGTTCGATATGATTGACTTTATCAGGATAAGGTTCTTTCATGACATCCAAGTGGACAGGATTCTGTGATAAGACCTGTAGTGTCAAGGGTTGGATAAACTCTGTAGCAGCCTGAGTCATTAATACAGTGACATCATGGCCTTGTTTTTTTAGAGAACTGACTAAATCTGCCGACTTGTAAGAGGCAATTGACCCCGTTACAGCCAAGAGAATATGTGCCATAGCTTTCCTTTCTATGAATGGTAGGCTTGAATTTTTTCAAGAAGGAGTTCTGCAATTTCTTCTTTAGTCTGGACTGTTTGAAGCTGATCTTTCTCAACAAAGATAGCTCTGTGCTGCTTTGCTGAGATTTGAGTCAGGTCATTTGCAATGATTAAGTCTGCTTGGTTTTTGATGAGACTTTTTCGTGCAATGTCAACCAGATAGTCTTCGTTAACATCAACCAGCAGTTTGAAACCAATCAGATGAATAGCAGGATTCCACTCCTTGACTAGAGAGATGATTTTTGGTGTCTTTTTAAGGAACAAAACTTGAACATCATCAGTTGAAGAAATCTTAGCCTGATGATTCTGCTTGTTTAAAAATTCCTCTAGATTGGAACTAGCCTGAACTTCCTCTAGACCTGTCATATAAACAGGAGTGTAATCAGACACAGCCATTGAGTGAATCAAGACCTGATAGTCCTTGACACGTTCTTGCATTTCAAGGAGAAGATCGTTTGTATTGTTAATTTCTTGAATGCTTAGGTTGGGATGGGCTTCTGGCTTTAGAGCTCGTTTTGTTGTTATTAAACAAACTTCATGCCCTGCAGCAAGCAAGGTTTCTGTTATGATTTTCCCCAAGCGTCCTGTAGAATGGTTAGTGATAGAGCGGACGCTATCGATAGCTTCACTGGTACCGCCCGATGTAACTAAAATTTTCATAGCACTATTGTACACAAAAATAAACGGTAAGTAAAATGAAAGTGATAAAATTTTGGTAAAAGGAAAGAATATAGTTTCAAACTATAAAGCCATATAAAATTTAAGAAAGGACTCTAAAAACCTTAAAAACAGGGATATTTACGAACGTTTAGAGAGTTTTTGGATGTTAAAAATCTTGTTTTGTGTTATAATGAATTATCATATAAGAGGTTAGAGGAGTTTTGAATGAAAACAGATATTGAAATCGCACAGAGTATTGAGTTAAAGCCAATTGTTGATGTTGTAGAGAAGCTTGGTATTTCTTACGACGATTTGGAGTTGTACGGAAAGTACAAGGCTAAGCTCAGCTTTGATAAAATTCGTGCAGTTGAGAGCAATCCAGTTGGAAAATTGATTTTGGTTACTGCCATCAACCCAACACCAGCAGGTGAAGGAAAATCAACTATTACAATTGGTCTTGCGGATGCCTTGAACAAGATTGGCAAGAAAACCATGATTGCTATCCGCGAGCCATCTCTTGGTCCAGTAATGGGAATTAAGGGTGGTGCGGCAGGTGGTGGTTATGCCCAAGTTCTGCCAATGGAAGACATCAACCTTCACTTTACTGGAGACATGCATGCCATTACTACTGCCAACAATGCTCTTTCTGCCTTGATTGACAATCACTTACACCAAGGAAATGAGCTTGGAATTGACCAACGTCGTATCCTCTGGAAACGTGTTGTGGACTTGAATGACCGCGCCCTTCGTCATGTGACCGTTGGACTTGGTGGTCCTCTAAATGGTATTCCACGTGAGGATGGCTTTGACATTACTGTCGCTTCAGAAATCATGGCAATTCTTTGCTTGGCAACGGACATCGAGGACTTGAAACGCCGTTTGGCTAATATTGTCATCGGTTATCGCTATGACCGTACCCCTGTTTCTGTAGGTGATTTGCAGGTTGAAGGTGCTTTAGCATTGATTTTGAAGGATGCTATTAAGCCAAACTTGGTTCAGACAATTTATGGAACACCTGCCTTTGTACATGGTGGTCCATTTGCCAATATCGCTCACGGATGTAACTCTGTCTTGGCAACAAGCACAGCCCTTCACTTGGCTGATTATACAGTTACTGAAGCTGGTTTTGGTGCAGACCTTGGTGCTGAAAAATTCCTTGATATCAAGACACCAAACTTGCCAACTTCTCCAGATGCAGTAGTTATTGTCGCAACCCTTCGTGCCCTTAAGATGAATGGTGGTGTGGCTAAAGACGCTCTGACTGAAGAAAATGTAGAGGCAGTTCGTGCCGGTTTTGCTAACTTGAAACGCCACGTTGAAAATATTCGTAAGTTCGGTATTCCAGCAGTTGTTGCGATTAACGAATTTGTATCTGATACAGAAGCTGAAATTGCAGCCTTAAAAGAACTTTGTGCCTCAATTAATGTACCAGTTGAACTAGCAAGTGTCTGGGCTGATGGTGCAGAAGGAGGCGTAGCGCTTGCTGAAACGGTTGTCAAGACTATCGCTGAAAACCCAGCTAACTATAAACGTTTGTATGACAATGACCTTTCTGTCCAAGAAAAGATTGAAAAGATCGTTACTGAAATCTACCGTGGTAGCAAAGTGAACTTTGAGAAGAAAGCTCAAACACAAATTGCTCAAATTGTTCAAAACGGTTGGGACAAATTGCCAATCTGTATGGCTAAAACTCAGTACAGTTTCTCTGACAATCCAAATGCACTTGGAGCACCAGAAAACTTTGAAATTACCATTCGCGAATTGGTACCAAAATTAGGTGCAGGCTTCATCGTTGCCTTGACTGGCGATGTCATGACCATGCCAGGTCTTCCAAAACGACCAGCAGCTCTCAACATGGATGTTGAAAGTGACGGAACAGTCCTAGGTTTGTTCTAGTATATTAAAATTGACTTGAAATGAGTTTGGAGATTTTAATCCAAGCTCATTTTTTATCTAGATATAAGGAGTCGTCTTCTACACGTAACCAGTCTAGGTAAAGATATTTTCCCTGAATTCTGATATAATAGAAATATTGACTTCAAGAGTAAGGAAGAGAAGATGAACGCATTATTAAATGGAATGAATGACCGTCAGGCTGAGGCGGTGCAAACGACAGAAGGTCCCTTGTTGATTATGGCGGGGGCTGGTTCTGGAAAGACCCGAGTTTTGACCCACCGCATCGCTTATTTGATTGATGAAAAGCTAGTCAATCCGTGGAATATCTTGGCCATTACCTTTACTAATAAGGCTGCGCGTGAGATGAAGGAGCGTGCTTATAGCCTCAATCCAGCCACTCAGGACTGTCTGATTGCGACCTTCCACTCCATGTGTGTGCGTATTTTGCGTCGCGATGCGGACCATATTGGCTACAACCGAAATTTCACTATTGTAGATCCTGGTGAACAGCGAACCCTCATGAAACGGATTCTTAAGCAGTTGAACTTGGATCCGAAAAAATGGAATGAACGGAGCATCTTAGGGACTATCTCCAATGCTAAGAATGATCTGATTGATGATGTTGGCTATGCTGCCCAAGCTGGCGATATGTATACGCAAATCGTAGCCCAGTGTTATACAGCCTATCAGAAAGAACTGCGTCAGTCTGAGTCGGTTGACTTTGATGATTTGATTATGCTGACCTTGCGTCTCTTTGATCAAAATCCTGATGTTTTGACTTATTACCAGCAGAAATTTCAATACATCCATGTTGATGAGTACCAAGATACCAACCACGCTCAGTACCAATTGGTCAAACTCTTGGCTTCCCGTTTTAAAAATATCTGTGTTGTTGGGGATGCGGATCAGTCTATCTATGGTTGGCGTGGTGCTGATATGCAGAATATCTTGGACTTCGAGAAAGATTATCCCCAAGCCAAGGTTGTTTTGTTGGAGGAGAATTACCGTTCCACCAAAACTATTCTCCAAGCGGCTAATGAGGTTATCAAAAACAATAAAAACCGCCGTCCTAAGAATCTTTGGACTCAAAATGCTGATGGGGAACAAATCGTTTACTATCGTGCCAATGATGAACTAGATGAGGCTGTATTTGTAGCCAGAACTATCGATGAACTTGGTCGGAGTCAAAACTTCCTTCACAAGGATTTTGCAGTTCTTTATCGTACTAATGCGCAGTCCCGTACTATTGAGGAAGCCTTGCTCAAGTCAAATATCCCTTATACCATGGTTGGCGGAACCAAGTTCTACAGCCGTAAGGAAATCCGAGATATTATCGCTTACCTCAATCTTATTGCCAATTTGAGTGACAATATCAGTTTTGAGCGCATTATCAACGAGCCTAAACGTGGAATTGGGCCAGGTACAGTTGAGAAAATCCGTGACTTTGCAAATATGCAAAACATGTCTATGCTAGATGCTTCTGCTAATATCATGTTGTCTGGCATCAAAGGAAAAGCAGCACAATCTATCTGGGATTTTGCCAATATGATTCTAGATTTACGAGAGCAGCTAGATCAATTAAATATTACAGACTTGGTTGAGGCTGTTTTAGAAAAAACAGGTTACGTCGATATTCTAAATGCTCAAGCGACTTTAGAAAGCAAGGCTAGGGTTGAAAATATTGAAGAGTTCCTTTCTGTGACGAAAAACTTTGATGACACCTCTGATGGACCAGAAGAAGAAACTGGTTTGGACAAACTAAGTCGTTTCTTAAATGACCTGGCCTTGATTGCGGACACAGATTCAGGTAGTCAGGAGACATCAGAAGTGACCTTGATGACCCTGCATGCTGCCAAAGGTCTCGAGTTTCCAGTTGTCTTTTTGATTGGGATGGAAGAAAATGTCTTTCCGCTTAGCCGTGCAGCTGAAGATCAAGATGAATTGGAAGAAGAACGCCGTCTGGCCTATGTAGGAATTACGCGTGCAGAGAAAATTCTCTATCTGACAAATGCTAACTCGCGCCTGCTTTTCGGTCGTACCAACTACAACCGTCCGACTCGTTTTATTAACGAAATCAGTTCAGACTTACTTGAGTATCAAGGATTGGCTCGTCCAGCCAATACAAGCTTTAAGGCATCTTATAGCAGTGGTGGGGTTGCCTTCGGTCAAGGTATGAGTTTGGCTCAGGCTCTTCAAGACCGTAAACGCAGTGCGGCCCCAAAAACTATCCAGTCAAGCGGTCTCCCATTTGGTCAATTTACTACTGGATCAAAATCAGGGTCTAGCGAGGCAAATTGGTCCATTGGTGACATTGCTCTCCACAAGAAATGGGGAGAGGGAACTGTTCTGGAAGTTTCAGGAAGCGGTGCTACGCAGGAATTAAAAATCAATTTCCCAGAAGTAGGTTTGAAAAAACTTTTAGCTAGTGTAGCCCCAATTGAGAAAAAAATATAATTTTCCATCCTTCTCACGAATAATAAAGTGAGGAGGATTTTTATGTATAGTATTTCATTCCAAGAAGATTCACTGTTGCCAAGAGAAAGGCTGGCAAAAGAAGGAGTTGAAGCGCTCAGTAATCAAGAGTTGCTAGCTATTTTACTTAGGACAGGAACACGTCAAGCTAGCGTTTTTGAAATTGCCCAGAAAGTTTTGAACAATCTTTCAAGCCTAACAGATTTGAAAAAAATGACCCTGCAGGAATTGCAGAGTCTGTCTGGTATTGGCCGAGTTAAGGCCATAGAATTACAAGCTATGATTGAACTGGGCCATCGTATTCACAAACATGAGACTCTTGAGATGGAAAGTATTCTCAGCAGTCAAAAGTTGGCCAAGAAGATGCAGCAGGAGTTGGGACATAAAAAACAAGAGCACCTGGTGGCGCTCTATCTCAATACTCAAAATCAAATCATCCATCAACAGACCATTTTTATCGGTTCTGCAACTCGTAGTATCGCTGAGCCGCGAGAGATTCTTCACTATGCTATCAAGCATATGGCGACTTCTCTCATATTGGTTCACAATCATCCTTCGGGAGCGGTAGCCCCTAGCCGAAATGATGATCATGTCACTAAACTTGTAAAAGAAGCCTGTGACCTGATGGGGATTGTCCTTTTGGACCATTTGATTGTCTCTCATTCTAATTACTTTAGTTATCGTGAAAAGACGGATTTAATCTAAAGTTCATTAACGACATAGTCAAAGAGGTTTTTATCTTTGGGGCGATTTTCAAAAAGAAACTCTGGATGCCATTGGACACCGAGAAAGGCGATATCATCCGTACTCATGACAGCTTCAATAATGCCATCCTTAGGATCATGAGCCGCAATCTTTAAGTTAGGTGCTAAATCCTTGATGCTCTGATGGTGGAAGGAGTTGATATGGGAAATTTCTCCATAGATTTCTCGAAGAACAGTATCAGGTTCTGTTACCAAGCGTTGAGTTGTGTACTCAGCAGAACAATCCTGCCAATGGTCTTCGATATCTTGGTACAGAGTTCCACCCATGGCAACGTTAAAGAGTTGAGTTCCACGGCAGACAGAAAAAATTGGCTTTTTCTGTTTAATAGCCTCCTTGATGAGGGCCAGTTCAAAGATATCCCTTTGAAGGTGGTAGTCATCGCTATCGATGGTTTTTGGTTCACCATAGAATTTTGGATCAACATTTTGCCCACCTGTCAAGATGAGCTTGTCAATCATACTGATATAGTGGCAGGCCATTTCTTGATCACCAATCGGTAGGATGATGGGAATTCCTCCAGCTTCTTTAACGCCTTCAACAAAGCCTTTTGCTACGTAGCTCATCATGATGTCATCATCTGGATGAGTTTTTTCGTTTCCTGTAATCCCAATAACTGGTTTTTTCATAAAATGATTTTCGCTTTCTAATCCTCTTTTCGCATGAAGTAGAGGAGGGTTTGGAGTTCACTTGTCAAATCGACATACTGAACGACCACGTCTTTTGGTAAATGCAGATGGACTGGTGAAAAACTGAGGATTCCTTTCACTCCAGCATCCACCAAGAGATTGGCAACCTCTTGTGACTTGACGCTGGGAACTGTCAGGATAGCAGTCTTGACATCAGCATCCTTGATTTTATCCTTGATTTGAGAAATCCCGTAAATGGGAATCCCATCAGGAGTTTGGGTACCGACTTCGGGATGGTCATCTAGGTCAAAGGCCATGATAATTTTCATCTTGTTACGCTCGTGGAAGCGGTAGTGGAGAAGGGCATGGCCCATATTTCCAATACCTACCAGCATGACATTGGTAATAGAGTTATCATTGAGCAAATCGGCAAAAAACGTCATCAGTTTTTTGACATCATAGCCAAAACCACGACGACCTAGTTCACCAAAATAGGAAAAATCACGACGTACGGTCGCTGAATCAATACCGATAGCCTCTGCAATTTGCTTAGAGTTGGCACGTTCAATCTTTTCTGCATGAAATCTCTTAAAAATTCGATAGTAGAGAGAGAGTCTTTTCGCTGTAGCTTTTGGAATAGCAGACTGTTTATCTTTCACAAAATCACAACCTTTCTATTCTTCTATTTTATAGAAACATTGTGAAAAAATCAACAAAAACAAGAAAAAACTAAGAAAAATCTTAGTTTTAATGTAAAAAATCTGCATGTGATAGAAAACGGTAGAGGTCTCCGACCAGTCCTTGGTAAACTTCCTGCCCCTTAAAAGTCAGAGAAGTCACATAAAGTGTATCTGGTAGGGTAACGCATCCTGACAGAGCCAGCATGAGAGCCTCATAATCTTCATACTTGAGAGTCCGCTCTACATGATAGTTATCCTTATAGGTCAGTTCAAACATTTTGGCTCTATCTTTCCGATTTTGTAAAGACACCACGTTCTACCAAGCTATCCATGAGGAAATAGAATTTTTCCTGATGAATGTGGTGGTCTTCTGATTTGAAAATATCAACCAGACGTAGCCCAAACTTGTCAGTGATATTGATTTTAGCACCTGTAAGTTCCTTGTTAATGATGATTTTGAGTTGGAATCCCTCACCGCTGTTCGGAACTTTTTCCAAAAGGCGAGTCAATTCATAGTTACCAACCTTAGTCTCAAAAAAGGTGTTGTCCTTAAGGGTGAATTTTTTAACAGAAGGGCTAAGAGTGTAGTCGTAACGACAATTTTTTAACTGAATGGTTTTTTCAAATGCCATATGGCTAACCTCCGATAATTTCTTTTAAGGTTTTTGCGAGGGTTTGTAGGTCTTCAACAGTATTTTGTGGCGATAAACTGATACGAACGGATTCCTTCAAGCGTTCTGAATTTGCGCCATACATGGCTTCGAGAACATGGCTGGATTGGACAATGCCCGCAGTGCAGGCTGAGCCAGTAGAGATTGAAATTCCAGCTAAATCTAGACGAAGGAGTAAGAGGTCATTTTTCTGGCCAGGAAATCCAATATTGAGAACATAAGAGAGATGGTGTTCGCCTATATTCAAGTAATATTGAATGCCCTCTAGCTCTGCCAGAAAGGCAGTTTCTAGATTTTGTACATGTTGGAAATGTTCTTCTTGTTTTTCTAGGTCTTCTTTTAGGGCTGCAACCATGCCTACGATGGCAGCTAGATTTTCAGTTCCAGCACGTTTTTTCTGTTCTTGGTCTCCACCATGGAGATAGGAATCAAAGTCCATGCTAGATGCGTAGAGGAAGCCGATTCCCTTAGGACCATGGAATTTATGGGCTGAAGCAGTGAGAAAATCAATGCCCAATTCTTCTGGGTGAATAGGGATTTTGCCGATTGCTTGAACTGCATCAACATGATAGGCGGCTGGGTGTTGCTTGAGTATTTGTCCAATTTCAGCAATGGGAAGTAGGTTTCCTGTCTCATTATTGGCAAACATGGTAGAAACCAAGATTGTATCTTTACGTAAGGCCTCTTGAATTTGCTGGGCCGTGATTTCTTGATTTTTTGGCTGGATAATGGTTACTTCAAAACCAAAGTGTTGAACCAAGTAATCAATTGTTTCAAGGACAGCATGGTGCTCAATGGCAGTTGTGATGATATGTTTTCCTTGTTCTTGGTGACGAAGGCAGTAGCCAATGATAGCAGTATTGTTGCCTTCAGTCCCACCAGAAGTGAAAAAGATATGTTGAGGTTTTGTCTCTAGTAATTGAGCTAGTTCCTGACGGGCTTCACGCAAAAGTTTGCCAGCTTGACGACCATGACCATGGATACTAGATGGATTGCCATGGGTTTCTTGCATAACCTTGGTCATAGCTGAAATAGCAACTGCTGACATAGGAGTCGTTGCAGCATTGTCCAAATAAATCAAAGAATCACCTTATTTCTTTTTGTTGTAGGCAAAGAGTGGGCTGACTGGTTTTCTTTCGTGGATACGGACGATAGCATCACCAATTAACTCACTTGCAGTGATGTAGCATACGTTTTTAGGAGTTTTTTCTTTTGTTGCTACTGAATCAGTCACAAGAATTTCTTTAATATTAGTATTATCAAGAAGTTCAGCAGCACCTTCGACGAAGAGACCGTGGCTAGAAACAGCATAGATTTCTGTAGCCCCTTCACGTTCAACGATTTTAGCAGCTTCAGAGAAGGTACGTCCTGTATTCAGAATATCGTCAATTAAGATAGCTTTTTTACCTTCCACATCACCGATAATATAACCTTCGTTGCGAGTTGCATCGTCTTGGGGGTAGTCGATAATGGCGATAGGAGCATCAAGATATTCAGCCAAGCTACGAGCGCGTTTCACACCTGAATTTTTAGGGCTAACCACGACAACATCTGAACCGAGTAGGCCCTTATCGCAATAATGTTTTGCAAATAGGGGAACTGTGAAAAGGTTATCGACAGGGATGTCAAAGAAGCCTTGAACCTGAACGGCATGCAAATCAAGCGTAAGGATACGATCGACACCAGCCTTAACTAGCATATTGGCAACTAGTTTGGCTGTAAGCGGCTCACGAGGTGAAGCGATGCGGTCTTGACGTGCATAGCCAAAATATGGAAGAACAACGTTGATGCTGTGGGCACTTGCACGCACACAAGCGTCGACCATGATCAATAACTCCATTAGGTGGTTGTTAACTGGGAAACTTGTTGATTGGATGATGTAAACATCATAACCACGGACACTTTCTTCGATATTTACTTGGATTTCTCCGTCTGAAAATTGACGTGATGATAGTTTTCCAAGTGGGACACCAACAGCTTGAGCAATTTTCTGTGCAATTTCTTGATTAGAGTTGAGTGCGAAAAGTTTCATGTTTTTTCTATCTGACATTATAGACCGTCCTCTGTAAACTTTTTAAATCCTAGTCCTATCTGCCTAGCCTATATGAACAGGGATTTTTGTATTTTATCTTTTCTATTTTACCAAAAAATAGAGATTATTTCAGCTATTTTTCATGCTTTTGACAAATCGGACCAATTTTGAGGGAGCTTTTTGATAAGCAATCTGATTTTCCTCTAAAAATTGCTGGAAATCTTGTTTCCCTTGCTCGTGATTCTCAACTTCAAGCTCTAATTCGTAATCTGTAATATCAAAGTACTGACTTTCATCCAGCGCCATGAGACCAATAGCTGTTTGCATTTCATAGCGAAGTGTCGTTAGACAACCAAGAATCTGCCATTTACTAGTTTTAATACCATGTTTCGCCAATTCATCCAGTACTAGCCCTTGAGGAAGTTTTTTCTTGCTCAGATAGTTTTCAGCATCTTTTAGTTGCAATTTTTGATTGTATTCCATGTTTCCGACACTTTGTGGGACTTTGAGTGTCAATTCTGCCCAATCTTCAAAAGTGCGAATGCGCAAAGCAACTTTCTTTTCTCGCAGTTCAAAATCAGGCGTGTCTATGTAGTAATTTTTTTGAAGAACAGGAGTGACACCTGTGAACTGGTCTTTTAGACGATTATATTCATCTTTTTTCAAGAGTGTTTTCAATTCAATTTCTAAATGTTTCAATTTTCTTACCTTTTCTTTGTCTATGAAAGCGGATTATATGATATAATAGCTTTGTATTTATTGTATATGAATCTGGAGAAAAAATCAAAGATATTTTTGAAGGATAAAATGAGAACAAGGGAGAATATATGACCATAGAATGGGAAGAATTTCTAGATCCTTACATTCAAGCTGTTGGTGAGTTAAAGATTAAACTACGTGGTATTCGTAAGCAATATCGTAAGCAAAATAAGCATTCTCCGATTGAGTTTGTGACTGGTAGAGTCAAGCCAATTGAAAGCATCAAGGAAAAAATGGCTCGGCGTGGTATTACTTATGCGACCTTAGAGCACGATTTGCAAGATATTGCTGGTTTGCGTGTGATGGTTCAGTTTGTAGATGACGTCAAAGAAGTAGTGGAAATTTTGCGCAAACGTCAGGACATGCGAATCATACAGGAGCGAGATTACATTACTCATCGAAAGGCTTCAGGCTACCGTTCCTATCATGTGGTAGTAGAATATATGGTTGACACCATCAATGGAGCTAAGACCATTTTGGCGGAAATTCAGATTCGTACTTTGGCCATGAATTTCTGGGCAACGATAGAACATTCTCTCAACTACAAGTACCAAGGGGATTTCCCAGAGGAAATTAAAAAGAGACTGGAAATTACTGCCAAGATTGCCCATCAGTTGGATGAAGAAATGGGTAAAATTCGTGATGATATCCAAGAAGCCCAGGCTCTTTTTGATCCTTTGAGTAGAAAATTAAATGACGGTGTAGGAAACAGTGACGATACAGATGAAGAATACAGGTAAACGAATTGACCTGATAGCCAATAGAAAACCGCAGAGTCAAAGGGTTTTGTATGAATTGCGAGATCGTTTGAAGAGAAATCAGTTTATACTCAATGATACCAATCCAGATATCGTTATTTCCATCGGTGGTGATGGTATGCTCTTGTCGGCCTTTCATAAGTACGAAAACCAGCTTGACAAGGTCCGCTTCATTGGTGTTCACACTGGACATTTGGGCTTCTATACGGACTACCGTGATTTTGAGTTGGACAAGCTAGTGACTAATTTGCAGCTAGATACCGGAGCAAGAGTCTCTTACCCTGTTCTGAATGTGAAGGTTTTTCTCGAAAATGGTGAAGTGAAGATTTTTAGAGCACTAAATGAAGCCAGTATCCGAAGGTCTGATCGAACCATGGTGGCGGATGTTGTGATTAATGGTGTCCACTTTGAACGTTTTCGTGGAGATGGGCTAACAGTTTCAACACCGACTGGTAGTACAGCCTATAACAAGTCGCTTGGTGGAGCTGTTTTACACCCAACCATTGAAGCTTTGCAATTAACGGAAATTGCCAGCCTTAACAATCGTGTCTATCGAACCCTGGGTTCTTCCATTATTGTTCCAAAGAAGGATAAGATTGAACTTATTCCAACAAGAAACGATTACCATACCATTTCGGTTGACAATAGCGTTTATTCATTCCGTAATATTGAGCGTATTGAGTATCAAATAGACCATCATAAGATTCACTTTGTCGCATCACCGAGCCATACCAGTTTCTGGAACCGAGTTAAGGATGCTTTTATCGGCGAGGTGGACGAATGAGGTTTGAATTTATCGCAGATGAGCATGTCAAGGTTAAGACCTTCTTAAAAAAGCACGAGATTTCTAAGGGGCTGCTAGCTAAGATTAAGTTTCGAGGCGGAGCTATTCTGGTCAATGATCAACCACAAAATGCGACGTATCTATTGGATATTGGAGACCGAGTTATCATAGATATTCCCGCTGAGGAAGGTTTTGAAACTCTCGAAGCTATCGAGCGCCCACTGGATATTCTCTATGAGGATGACCATTTTCTAGTCTTAAATAAACCCTATGGAGTGGCTTCTATTCCTAGTGTTAATCACTCCAATACTATCGCTAATTTTATCAAGGGTTACTACGTCAAGCAAGACTATGAGAATCAGCAGGTTCACATTGTAACTAGACTTGATAGAGATACTTCTGGCTTGATGCTCTTTGCCAAGCACGGCTATGCCCATGCACGATTAGACAAGCAGTTGCAGAAGAAGTCCATTGAAAAACGCTACTTTGCTTTGGTTAAAGGCGATGGACACTTGGAGTCAGAGGGGGAAATTATTGTCCCGATTGCACGTGATGAAGACTCTATTATCACTAGAAGAGTAGCTAAAGGTGGGAAGTACGCCCATACTTCTTACAAGATTGTAGCTTCTTATGGGAATATTCATTTGGTAGACATTCGCCTGCACACTGGGCGAACCCACCAAATCCGAGTCCATTTTTCTCATATTGGTTTTCCTTTGTTGGGAGATGACTTGTATGGTGGTAGTCTAGACGATGGAATTCAGCGCCAGGCCCTACATTGCCATTATCTATCCTTTTATCATCCATTTTTAGAGCAAGACTTGCAGTTAGAAAGTCCCTTGCCGGATGATTTCAGCAACCTTATTACCCAGTTATCAACTAATACTCTATAAAAACTGATTCAGAGTATAATTATTATCTTAAAGGAGAAAACTCATGGAAGTTTTTGAAAGTCTCAAAGCCAACTTGGTTGGTAAAAATGCTCGTATCGTTCTCCCTGAAGGGGAAGAGCCTCGTATTCTTCAAGCGACTAAACGCCTGGTAAAAGAAACAGAAGTGATTCCTGTTTTGCTTGGAAATCCTGAAAAAATTAAAATCTATCTTGAAATCGAAGGTATTGAGGACGGTTATGAAGTCATCGACCCTCAACACTACGATAAATTTGAAGAAATGGTTGCTGCCTTGGTAGAACGTCGCAAGGGCAAAATGTCTGAAGAAGATGCACGCAAGGTTTTGGTTGAAGATGTCAACTATTTTGGTGTTATGTTAGTATACCTGGGCTTGGTTGATGGAATGGTGTCAGGAGCGATTCACTCAACAGCTTCAACAGTTCGTCCAGCTCTTCAAATCATCAAAACTCGTCCAAATGTAACTCGTACTTCAGGTGCCTTCCTCATGGTTCGTGGTACGGAGCGTTACCTCTTTGGGGACTGTGCCATCAATATCAATCCAGACGCGGAAGCTTTGGCTGAAATTGCAATCAACTCAGCAATTACAGCTAAGATGTTTGGCATCGAGCCTAAAATTGCTATGCTAAGTTATTCTACTAAGGGTTCAGGTTTTGGTGAAAGCGTTGATAAGGTTGTAGAAGCAACTAAAATTGCTCACGACTTGCGTCCTGACCTTGAAATCGATGGTGAGTTACAATTTGATGCAGCCTTTGTTCCAGAAACTGCAGCTCTGAAAGCTCCTGGAAGTACGGTAGCTGGTCAAGCAAATGTCTTCATCTTCCCAGGTATCGAGGCAGGAAATATCGGTTACAAGATGGCTGAACGTCTTGGTGGTTTTGCGGCTGTTGGACCTGTTTTGCAAGGTTTGAACAAGCCAGTTAACGACCTTTCTCGTGGATGTAATGCTGATGATGTTTACAAGTTAACCCTTATCACAGCAGCCCAAGCTGTTCATCAGTAAGATTTAGTCCTCTTTCCCTTGGGAAGAGGCTTTTTAATACTAGGAAAAGGACAGTTAGAGTCTTCTGTGTTATACTAGAGATATGTTAGATTTGAAAGAATACGGTATCGTCATGTGGCCGGATGAGAAGATCATTTCTTTCCGTGAGAAACTTCTTGCCTGGTATGATGAAAACAAAAGAGATTTACCCTGGCGTAGAAGTAAAAATCCTTATCATATCTGGGTCTCTGAAATTATGCTCCAGCAGACTAGGGTGGATACGGTTATTCCCTATTACGAACGATTCTTGGACTGGTTTCCAACAGTAGAAAGCTTAGCGAATACGCCTGAAGAGCGTTTGTTGAAGGCTTGGGAAGGTTTGGGTTATTATTCTCGAGTTCGTAATATGCAGGCTGCAGCCCAGCAGATTATGACAGACTTTGGTGGTCAATTTCCAAACACCTATGAAGGAATTTCCAGCTTGAAAGGGATTGGTCCTTACACAGCAGGAGCCATTTCCAGTATTGCTTTTAATTTGCCTGAGCCAGCTGTAGATGGTAATGTCATGCGTGTTTTGGCGCGTCTATTTGAAGTCAACCACGATATTGGCATTCCAAGCAATCGAAAAATTTTTCAGGCAATGATGGAAATCTTAATTGACCCAGAAAGGCCTGGTGACTTTAATCAAGCCTTGATGGACTTGGGATCAGATATTGAGGCGCCTGTAAATCCCAGACCAGAAGAAAGCCCAGTTAGGGACTTTAGTGCGGCATATCAGAATGGCACAATGGACCGTTATCCAATCAAGGCTCCCAAGAAAAAGCCAGTTCCCATTTATCTCAAAGCCTTAGTTGTGAAAAATACTCAGGGACAATTTTTACTTGAAAAAAATGAAAGTGAAAAGCTATTGGCAGGTTTTTGGCATTTCCCATTGATAGAAGTTGATAACTTTTCGCAAGAAGAGCAGTTTGACCTCTTTCATCAGGTTGCAGAAGAAAATGTGAACTTTGGTCCCAGTCCAGAAGAGAGTTTCCAGCAGGACTATGACCTAGATGTTGATTGGCTTGATATTTATTTTGAGACTGTCAAGCATATCTTTAGTCATCGTAAGTGGCATGTTCAAATTGTAGCAGGTCAGGTGAGTGACTACAATGACTTTCCAGATAGGGAAGTTCGCTGGCTTTCACCAGAAGAGTTTAAGAATTACCCACTTGCCAAACCCCAACAAAAAATCTGGCAGGCTTATGCACAAGCCAACTTAGACAGTAGTAAAGACTAGCTATTGTGTCTTCTTTTTATTTTTTTGATATAATAGTAGAGAAAAAGGTGAACAAATGAAAAAAATATTAATTGTAGATGATGAAAAACCAATCTCGGATATTATCAAGTTTAATATGACCAAGGAAGGTTACGAGGTTGTAACTGCTTTTAATGGTCGTGAAGCACTAGAACAATTTGAAGCAGAGCAACCAGATATTATTATTCTGGATTTGATGCTTCCCGAAATTGATGGTTTAGAAGTTGCAAAGACTATTCGTAAGACGAGTAGTGTTCCTATTATCATGCTGTCAGCTAAAGACAGCGAATTTGATAAGGTTATTGGTTTGGAGCTTGGAGCGGATGACTATGTGACAAAACCCTTCTCAAATCGTGAGTTGCAGGCGCGTGTTAAAGCTCTTCTTCGTCGTACGGACTTGGTTTCTGTAGATAATCAAGAGTCAGATGAAAAGAAAACCCAACCTTTGCAAATTGGGGACTTGGAGATTGTACCAGATGCCTATGTGGCTAAAAAATATGGTGAAGAACTAGACTTGACCCACCGTGAATTTGAACTTTTGTACCACTTGGCTTCTCATATTGGTCAAGTGATTACCCGTGAACACTTGCTTGAAACGGTCTGGGGGTATGATTATTTCGGAGATGTTCGGACTGTTGACGTAACTATCAGACGTTTGCGTGAGAAGATTGAAGATACACCTAGTCGTCCAGAGTATATCCTAACACGTCGTGGTGTTGGTTATTATATGAGAAATAATGATTGAATTGATTAGAAAAAATATTCTTACTAGTGATTTTATCTTCATTTTAATTTTATTGGGTTTTATCTTGATTGTTACCTTGCTTTTGCTAGAAAATCGGCGAGATAATATTCGGTTGAAGCAAATTAATCAAAAAGTTAAAGACTTGATTGCAGGAGATTATTCTCAGGTATTGGATATGCAGGGAAGCTCTGAAATCACTAATATTACCAATAATCTCAATGATTTATCAGAAGTAATCCGTTTGACCCAAGAAAATCTGGAACAAGAGAGTAAACGATTGCACAGTATCCTCTCTTACATGACAGATGGAGTCCTCGCGACCAATCGTCGTGGTAAGATTACTATGATTAATGACATGGCTAAGAAACAGCTAGGTGTTCAGAAGGAAGATGTTCTCAATAAAAGTATTCTAGAATTACTTCAGATTGAAGATGAGTATGAACTTCGTGATTTGATTACCCAAGTTCCTGAACTCATGATTGATTCTCAGGATGCCAATGGTGAGTATCTGAGCCTTCGTGTACGCTTCGCCTTGGTGCGTCGTGAGTCTGGATTTATCTCAGGTTTGGTAGCTGTTTTGCATGATACGACGGAGCAGGAGAAGGAAGAACGCGAACGAAGACTCTTTGTTTCCAACGTTAGTCATGAGTTACGGACGCCTCTGACTAGTGTAAAATCCTATCTTGAAGCCTTGGATGAGGGAGCCTTGTCAGAACCTGTTGCACCAGACTTTATCAAGGTGTCTCTAGACGAAACCAACCGTATGATGCGGATGGTGACAGACCTTCTCCATCTTTCTCGAATTGATAATGCAACTAGTCACCTAGATGTGGAACTGATTAACTTCACAGCCTTTATTACCTTTATTCTTAACCGCTTTGATAAGATGAGGGGATCAGACGAAGAAAAGAAATATGAATTGGTTAGAGATTATCCGATTACGTCTGTCTGGATTGAAATTGATACAGACAAAATGACACAGGTGATTGATAATATTCTCAACAATGCCATTAAATATTCTCCAGATGGTGGAAAAATCACAGTGACCATGAAGACGACTGATGATCAGATGATTTTGTCTATCTCAGACCAAGGATTGGGTATTCCTAAGCAGGATTTGCCACGTATCTTTGACCGTTTCTACCGTGTGGATCGTGCTAGAAGTCGTGCCCAAGGTGGAACTGGGCTAGGTCTAGCTATTGCTAAAGAAATTATCAAACAGCATAATGGTTTTATTTGGGCCAAGAGTATATATGGTAAGGGATCAACCTTTACCATTGTGCTCCCTTATGATAAAGATGCAGTGAAGGAAGAAGTATGGGAGGACGAAATAGAAGACCAGAATGAGTGAAACAGGCTTTAAATACAGTATTTTAGCGTCGGGTTCCAGTGGAAATTCCTTTTATCTGGAAACGCCAAAAAAGAAACTTTTAGTGGATGCAGGCTTATCTGGTAAGAAAATCACCAGCCTACTTGCTGAAATAAATCGCAAGCCAGAAGACTTGGATGCCATCTTGATTACCCATGAGCATTCTGACCATATCCATGGAGTCGGTGTGTTGGCTCGCAAGTATGGTATGGATTTGTATGCCAATGAAAAGACCTGGCAGGCTATGGAAAATAGCAAGTATCTCGGCAAGGTGGATTCTTCGCAAAAGCATATCTTTGAAATGGGCAAAACCAAAACCTTTGGAGATATCGACATTGAGAGTTTTGGTGTTAGCCATGATGCAGTCGCACCGCAGTTCTATCGCTTTATGAAGGATGATAAGAGTTTTGTCATGCTGACTGATACAGGTTATGTTAGTGATCGAATGGCAGGAATTGTCGAAAATGCAGATGGCTATCTTATCGAGTCCAACCATGATGTAGAGATTTTGCGAGCAGGTTCTTACGCTTGGCGACTAAAACAACGAATCCTATCGGATCTCGGTCACCTTTCTAACGAGGACGGTGCTGAAGCTATGATTCGTACCTTGGGAAACCGCACTAAGAGGATCTACCTTGGGCATTTATCTAAGGAAAACAATATCAAGGAACTGGCTCACATGACCATGGTTAATCAGCTAGCACAAGCTGATTTAGGTGTAGGAGTAGACTTTAAGGTTTACGATACCTCACCGGATACCGCAACACCATTGACAGAGATATAAAAAAGAAGGCGAATGTGCCTTCTTTTTTATATATTTTACAATCCAGCAAATTCTTTGATTTCTTGTGCTGACATTGAAGAGTCGCAACGGACATTGATTTGTCCATCTGCAATGTGAACGAAGCCTGGTACAGTTGGGATTCCATAGCGTGAGCGGAATTCTTGCAACTTATTGAGTTGGCTTGGTTCTTCACTGTTGATGAAGTAGATGTGAGCTTTGGTTTCAGCTACGACACCTGCCAAGGTACCAGCAAATTTACGGCAGTAAGGGCAAGTTTTACGACCAATAAAGAAGGTTGCAGTTTCTTTTTTATCAAGAGCTTCTTGCGCACGCGCAACTGTAGTGACTTCAAGGTCTTTGATATTATCTAAAAATTGTTCCATGAGATTACCTCGCTTTCATTGATAAGTCTAGTATGCCATAAAGTTTCTAAAATTGCTTAGATTTGATACGAAAAAAAGATGAGATTGGTTAGTCTCATCTTTTATAGGTCTTTATTTTACAAAAGCATTGATTTCTGCTTCGATGTTAGCGATTTTAGCTTGTGATTCTTCGTTTGTTTCTCCTACAACTGCAATGTAGAACTTGATTTTTGGTTCTGTACCTGAAGGGCGAACGGCAATCCATGAACCGTCAGCAAGTGTGTATTTCAACACATCACTTGGAGGAGTTGTCAAGTTTGTAACAGTTCCGTCTGCAGCAGTAGCTGTTTGAGCTTTGAAGTCTTCTACGACAGTGATAGCTGTTGCATTCCATTCTTTTGGAGCATTGTTGCGGAATTTAGCCATAATCGCTTTGATTTGTTCTGCACCATCGACACCTGAAAGGGTAACAGAGATTGTTTTTTCTGCGTAGTAGCCGTACTCTTTGTAGATTTCTTCGATACCGTCAGCAAGGGTCAAACCACGTGAACGGTAGTAGGCAGCAAGTTCAGCAACGACAAGAACAGCTTGGATAGCGTCTTTATCACGTACGAATGGTTTAATCAAGTAACCGAAGCTTTCTTCAAATCCCATCATGTAAGTGTGATTGTGTTTTTCTTCGAATTCTTGGATTTTTTCAGCGATGAATTTGAAACCAGTCAGAACGTTGAACATAGTTGCGCCGTAGCTTTCAGCAATCTTCGTTACCAAGTCAGTTGATACGATAGATTTGCAAAGGGCTGCATTTTCAGGCAGAGTTCCGGCATTTTTGTGGGCTTCCAAGATGTATTTTGCCATGATAGCACCGATTTGGTTACCTGAAAGGTTGAGGTAGCTACCATCTTTTTGAAGAACTTCAACACCAACACGGTCAGCATCAGGGTCAGTTGCCACAAGAACATCTGCACCAACTTGACGACCAAGTTCTTCAGCAAGGGCAAAGGCTGCTTGGCTTTCTGGGTTTGGAGATTTTACAGTTGAGAAATCAGGATCGGCAGTTGCTTGCGCTTCAACGACTTGAACAGAGTCAAATCCTGCTTGGGCAAGAGCGCGACGAGCCAACATTTCACCAGTACCATGAAGTGGTGTGTAGACAATTTTCATGTCTTTACCAAATTCTTCAATCAAGGCTGGGTTGATGTTTACGTCCTTAACCTCTTTAAGGTATTCTACGTCAACAGCTTCGCCGATAACTTCAATCAAGCCAGAAGCTTTTTCAGCTTCCACATCAGCAACTTCAACTGCAAATGGGTTTTCGATAGCACGGATATAAGTAGTCAACGCGTCCGCATCGTGTGGAGGCATTTGTCCACCGTCTTCGCCGTAAACCTTGTATCCGTTAAATGGTGCAGGGTTGTGACTGGCTGTGACCATGATACCCGCGAAACAGTCGAGGTGACGAACTGCAAATGATAGTTCTGGAGTTGGACGAAGGCTTTCAAATACATAAGATTTGATGCCGTGTTTAGCAAGAACTGCCGCAGACTCAAAGGCAAACTCAGGTGAGAAGTAACGGCTATCGTAGGCGATTGCTACACCACGTTCTTTTTCATTTCCACCTTTTGATTCAATCAAACGAGCCAATCCTTCAGTAGCTTGGCGAACAACGTAGATGTTGATGCGGTTTGTACCAGCACCAATCAGGCCACGCATACCTGCAGTACCAAATTCAAGATTTGTATAGAAGGCATCTTCCTTTGTTTTTTCGTCCATATTTTCCAAATCTTGACGAAGGTAGTCAGGAAGCTCCGCAAAATCAACCCATTTCTGGTAATTTTCTTGGTAAGACATTGAAATTCTCCTTTTTGTAAATTGTTTTAACCGTTCACATTATAGCATTATTTAGCGTTTTAGTAAAACGGTAGCATAATTTTTAGAAAAGTGGTGTTATATGCCGGTTTATCAAGTCTTGAATGCCTTAGGGAAACATGCTATACTACTTGTATGATTATTTTACAAGCTAATAAAATTGAACGTTCTTTTGCAGGAGAAGTTCTTTTTGATAATATCACCCTGCAGGTTGATGAACGAGATCGGATTGCCCTTGTTGGGAAAAATGGTGCCGGTAAGTCTACTCTTTTGAAGATTTTAGTTGGAGAAGAGGAGCCAACTAGTGGAGAAATCAATAAGAAAAAAGATATTTCTCTATCTTACCTAGCCCAAGATAGCCGTTTTGAGTCTGAAAATACCATCTACGATGAGATGCTTCATGTCTTTGATGACTTGCGTCAGACTGAGAAACAATTGCGTCAGATGGAGTTGGAGATGGGTGAAAAGTCTGGTGAGGACTTGAATAAGCTGATGTCAGATTACGACCGCTTATCTGAAAATTTTCGTCAGGCAGGTGGCTTTACCTATGAAGCTGATATACGAGCGATTTTAAATGGATTCAAGTTTGACGAATCTATGTGGCAGATGAAAATTGCTGAGCTTTCTGGTGGTCAAAATACTCGTCTGGCACTGGCTAAAATGCTCCTTGAAAAGCCAAATCTCTTGGTATTGGACGAGCCAACCAACCACTTGGATATTGAAACCATCGCCTGGCTAGAGAATTACTTGGTAAATTATAGCGGTGCCCTTATTATTGTCAGCCATGACCGTTATTTCTTGGATAAGGTTGCGACAATTACGTTGGATTTGACCAAGCATTCTTTGGATCGCTATGTGGGTAATTACTCTCGTTTTGTCGAGTTGAAAGAACAAAAACTAGCTACTGAGGCAAAAAACTATGAAAAGCAACAGAAGGAAATCGCGGCTCTAGAAGACTTTGTCAATCGCAATTTAGTCCGTGCTTCGACGACCAAACGTGCCCAATCTCGTCGTAAACAACTGGAAAAAATGGAGCGTTTAGACAAGCCTGAAGCTGGCAAGAAATCAGCCAATATGACCTTCCAGTCTGAAAAAACGTCGGGTAATGTTGTATTGACTGTTGAAAATGTGGCTATTGGCTATGATGGGGAAATATTGTCAGAGCCTATCAACCTAGACCTCCGTAAAATGAATGCTGTTGCCATCGTTGGTCCAAATGGAATCGGTAAGTCAACCTTTATCAAGTCTATTGTGGACCAGATTCCTTTTATCAAAGGTGAAAAGCGCTTTGGTGCCAATGTTGAGGTGGGTTACTATGACCAAACCCAAAGTAAGCTGACACCAAGTAATACTGTATTAGATGAGCTCTGGAATGATTTTAAACTGACACCAGAAGTTGAAATCCGTAACCGTCTAGGTGCCTTCCTTTTCTCTGGTGATGATGTTAAAAAATCAGTCGGCATGCTGTCAGGTGGCGAGAAAGCTCGTTTGCTTTTGGCTAAATTGTCTATGGAAAACAATAACTTCTTGATTCTGGATGAGCCAACCAACCACTTGGATATTGATAGCAAGGAAGTGTTGGAAAATGCCTTGATTGACTTTGATGGAACTCTTCTATTCGTCAGTCACGACCGTTACTTTATCAATCGTGTGGCAACTCATGTACTGGAATTGTCAGAGAATGGCTCGACTCTTTACCTGGGAGATTACGACTACTATGTTGAGAAGAAATCAGAAGTAGAAATGATTCAGGCTGAGGAAGCTTCAACTAGCAATCAAGCAAAAGAATCAAGTTCAGTTAATGACTATCAAGCTCAGAAAGAAAGTCAAAAAGAAGTTCGCAAACTCATGCGACAAATCGAAAGTCTAGAAGCTGAAATTGAAGAGTTAGAAAGTCAAAGCCAAGATATTTCTGAACAAATGTTGGAAACAAACGATGCCGACAAACTGATGGAATTACAGGCTGAGCTGGACAAAATCAGCCACCGTCAGGAAGAAGCTATGCTTGAATGGGAAGAATTATCAGAGCAGGTGTAAGATTTCTAAGTTATCCGCCCTTCTCGTTTGTGAGGAGGGCTTAGTTTATGGTAAAATGGTTTTATGAATAAAAGAATGAATGAGTTAGTCGCCTTGCTCAATCGCTATGCGACTGAGTACTATACCAGCGATAATCCCTCGGTTTCAGACAGTGAGTATGATCGCCTTTACCGAGAGTTGGTTGAGTTAGAAACTGCCTATCCAGATCAAGTGCTAGCAGACAGTCCGACCCATCGTGTTGGTGGTAAGGTTTTAGATGGTTTTGAAAAATACAGTCATCAGTATCCTCTTTACAGCTTGCAGGATGCTTTTTCACGTGAGGAGCTTGAAGCTTTTGATGCGCGTGTTCGTAAGGAAGTGGCTCATCCAACCTATATTTGTGAGCTTAAAATTGATGGTTTGTCTATCTCGCTGACTTATGAAAAGGGGATTTTGGTTGCTGGGGCAACACGTGGAGATGGTTCTATTGGGGAGAATATCACAGAAAACCTCAAGCGTGTTAAGGACATTCCTTTGACCTTGCCAGAAGAACTAGATATCACAGTTCGTGGGGAATGTTATATGCCACGAGCTTCTTTTGACCAGGTCAACCAAGCTCGCCAAGAAAATGGAGAGCCTGAATTTGCTAATCCTCGTAATGCGGCGGCAGGAACCTTGCGTCAGTTGGATACAGCTGTAGTTGCCAAGCGCAATCTTGCCACATTTCTCTATCAAGAAGCCAGCCCTTCGACTCGTGATAGCCAAGAAAAGGTTTTGAAGCACCTAGAACAGCTTGGTTTTGTGGTCAATCCTAAGCGAATTTTGGCTGAAAACATAGATGAAATCTGGAATTTTATCCAAGAAGTAGGACAAGAACGGGAAAATCTACCTTACGATATTGATGGGGTGGTAATCAAGGTCAACGACCTAGCAGGACAAGAAGAACTCGGCTTTACCGTCAAGGCTCCAAAGTGGGCAGTAGCCTACAAGTTCCCAGCTGAAGAAAAAGAAGCTCAACTACTCTCAGTTGACTGGACAGTTGGCCGTACTGGAGTTGTTACGCCAACTGCAAATCTGACACCTGTTCAGCTAGCTGGTACGACTGTTAGTCGTGCGACCCTGCACAATGTGGATTATATTGCTGAAAAAGATATCCGAAAAGATGATACGGTTATCGTTTATAAGGCTGGAGATATCATCCCTGCCGTTTTACGTGTGGTAGAGTCCAAACGGCTTTCTGAAGAGAAACTAGATATTCCAACAAACTGTCCAAGTTGTGATTCTGTCTTGCTGCACTTTGAAGATGAAGTGGCCCTGCGTTGTATCAATCCGCGTTGCCCTGCCCAAATTATGGAAGGTTTGATTCACTTTGCCTCTCGTGATGCCATGAATATTACAGGGCTTGGTCCATCTATTGTTGAGAAGCTATTTGCTGCTAATCTGGTTAAGGACGTTGCGGATATTTACCGCTTGAAAGAAGAAGATTTCCTCCTTTTAGAAGGTGTTAAGGAAAAGTCTGCTTCTAAACTGTATCAGGCCATCCAAGCATCTAAGGAAAATTCTGCCGAGAAGCTCTTGTTTGGTTTGGGAATTCGCCATGTCGGAAGCAAGGCCAGTCAGCTGTTACTTCAACATTTTCATTCAATCGAAAATCTGGCTCAGGCAGATCCAGAGGAAGTAGCTAGTATTGAAAGTCTAGGTGGTGTAATTGCCAAAAGTCTTCAGACTTACTTTGCGACAGAGGGCTCTGAAATTCTCCTAAAAGAATTGAAAGAAGCTGGGGTCAATCTGGACTATAAAGGTCAGACAGTAGTAGCGGATGCGGCCTTGTCAGGTTTGACAGTTGTATTGACTGGGAAATTGGAACGTCTCAAGCGCTCAGAAGCTAAAAGTAAACTCGAAAGTCTGGGTGCCAAAGTTACAGGTAGTGTTTCTAAAAAGACAGACCTCGTCGTGGCAGGAGCAGATGCTGGAAGTAAACTGCAAAAAGCACAAGAACTTGGTATCGAAGTTCGAGATGAAGCTTGGCTAGAAAGTTTGTAATAATCGTTTAAAATCAGAGTTTAGATAATATAACTATGTTTGTTAATTGAGTCGAGATTGACAAAAAATTATTAGTGAAATAGAAAGAAAATAAGAATTAAAAGGAAAAATAAAAAATGTATAACTACCCTATGCGTATTCATTACCATCGCAAGAATGGAGAATACGACACCTGCTCTTTTGTAAAAAGTCAAGACCAGCGAATCGATTTGCTGACCTACAAAGAAGATTATTTTGGTGCCTTATTTAGTTTTGAACATCCAAGCGCTCATCCTCTAGAAAGCTTGAATTTTGTAGTTCATACAGGTCAAACCAGTCAAGAATATGCTATCCGTTTCAATCACTATCCTCTTTTAACAGAGGTCTGGATTTTGGAAGGGGATGATAGAATTTATTATTCTGAAAATCCTGCTATTGCTAGTCCTTTCTATAAAAATCAAAATCCTTTTGCCTTTGATAAGGCCGTTAATAGTGCTAGTTTTGATCATCATTGGGGTTACCAAGGGGAATTGGGGTGTCGTGTAGAGGATAATCAGGCTCATTTTTCTCTTTGGGCTCCAACAGCGACAGAAGTGCAGATTGTCGTTTATGAATCAGCTGCTAATGATGCTCCTGTTTGGAAGACTTTTGAGATGGAGAGAGGCAATAGCTACTCTTATAATCATAAGGACAATACTATTGGTGTCTGGAGTTTGGATGTTGAGGAAGATTTGACTGGTAAGGCTTATCAGTATCAAGTCCAATTCCCTCATCATCAAACACTGACACGTGACCCTTACACAATCGCGACCAGTCCTGATGGCAAACGTTCAGCTATCCTGAGTCATGCAGAAAAGCAAGTTAAAAACTTTGAGGTCAAGCACGGTTCGGAGGCTACTTGGCGCTTGGCTAATCCATGTAAGGCAGTTATTTGTGAAATGCACATTCGTGATTTGACCAAATCACCGACCTCAGGTGTGGATGAACATCTTCGAGGAACTTTCTTGGGTGCCGCTCAGACTGGAACAGTTAACCAGTACGGTCAATCAACTGCTTTTGATCACATCAAGAAGATAGGCTACAATTATGTTCAGTTGCAACCAATCGCAGACCGTCACAAAGAATACGATGAGGATGGGAATGTAACCTATAACTGGGGTTATGACCCACAAAACTATAACGCACCAGAAACGAGCCTTTCAACTAATCCAGATGATCCAGCTCAGGTTATTCGTGATTTGAAGACCATGGTTCAAGCTTATCACGATGCAGGTATTGGTGTTATTATGGATGTGGTCTATAACCATACCTTCTCAGTTGTTGATGCACCTTTCCAAACAACTGTCCCTGATTACTATTATCGTATGAATCCAGACGGTACTTTCCAGAATGGAACGGGTGTTGGGAATGAAACTGCCAGTGAACACGAAATGTTCCGCAAGTATATGATTGATTCCCTCTTATACTGGGTGCAGGAATACAATATTGACGGCTTCCGTTTTGATTTGATGGGGATTCATGATGTTAAGACCATGCAGATGATTCGTCAGAGCTTGGATGAAATTGACCCTAACATTATCCTTTATGGAGAAGGATGGGATATGGGAACAGGTCTTGCACCTTATGATAAGGCCAAGAAAGACAATGCCTACCAGATGCCAAATATCGGTTTCTTTAATGACAATCAGCGTGATGCTGTTAAAGGTGGAGAAGTTTATGGCGCTATCAAGTCAGGTTTTGTTAGTGGTGCTGCGACAGAGCCAATTCTAGCCAAAGCAATTCTAGGCAGTCGTGAATTAGGTACCTATACACATCCAAACCAAGTGCTTAACTATGTAGAGGCCCATGACAATTACAATCTTCACGATTTGTTGGCAACCCTACATCCAGACCAAAGTTCAGAGCAAATCATGCGCAAGGTTGAGACTGCCACAGCTATGAACCTACTCATGCAAGGGATGGCCTTTATGGAAATCGGTCAAGAATTTGGTCGTACTAAACTGGTTGCGACTGGTGAGAATGGTGAGTTAACACATGATGATAGAGAACGTGCTATGAATAGCTATAATGCTCCTGATAGTGTGAATCAAGTCAACTGGGACTTGATTAATGAGCGTCAAGATAGTATTGAGTTTATCCGTCAGATGATTCGATTGAAGACAGAAACCAGTGCCTTTTCTTATCCTACTTATGATGACATTTACCATCATGTCTTTGTTCATTCAGCCCGCGAACATAGCGGTTGGATTGTCTATGAGATTCATGGGGAAGAACACCTATTGGTTGTCTTTAATGCTAAAGGGCAAGACTTCCAGTTTGAAAATGCTGGAAATCTAGAACTGTTGTTGACCAATAGCCATTTAAGTGATAAAGACAAGGTTGGTGGCGTCAGTGCCAGCGTCTTTAAAGTTTTGTAGAATAGATTTACAATTTACATTCATTTGTGGTGCTTTATCTGTTAATAAAATCAGGAGATTCGTTTCCTGATTTATTTTTTTTACTTAAAATTATATTTTTGTTAGCTAAATAACGAACTTTATGATAGTATTGTTAAAAAACAATTCGTTTTCAAAGTGTTTCTGAAAATTTCTTGATTTATAAGTGAACACATCAGTGAATTTGTTGAAGACTTTCAAAAGATTTTTTTGCAAATTCCGTAATTTACTTGAATCTTCCCTAAAAAGGTAGTATAATAAATCTATAGAAAACGCTTACAGAAACAGGAGGGTGTATGGATAATAATGCTTTAAAAACCTTTATGACAGGTGAAAATTTTCACCTCCAGCACTATCTGGGAGCTCATAGGGAAGAAAAAAATGGAGAGTATGGCTATACTTTTCGTGTGTGGGCGCCTAATGCTCAGGCTGTTCACTTGGTAGGGGATTTCACCAATTGGGTTGAAAATCAAATTCTGATGGAACGGAATGAATTTGGAGTCTGGGAAGTCTTTACCAGTCTTGCTCAAGAAGGCCAAATTTATAAGTACCATATCACGCGTGCAAATGGTCATCAGCTGATGAAGATTGACCCTTTGGCTGTTCGATATGAGGCACGACCTGGTACTGGGGCTATTTTAACAGATATTCCAGAAAAGAAATGGAAGGATGGTCTCTGGCTAGCTCGTAGAAAACGCTTGAGCTTTGAAGAGCGTCCTATCAATATTTACGAGGCTCATGCTGGCTCTTGGAAGAGAAATCCGGATGGCAGACCCTATAGTTTTGCTCAATTGAAAGATGAACTCATTCCTTACTTGGTTGAGATGAATTATACTCACATTGAGTTTATGCCCCTGATGTCTCACCCACTAGGTTTGAGTTGGGGCTATCAGCTTATGGGTTACTTTGCTCTAGAGCATGCCTATGGTCGTCCTGAAGAGTTTCAAGATTTTGTTGAGGAATGTCACTTAAACAATATAGGCGTTATTGTAGACTGGGTACCTGGTCACTTTACTATCAATGATGATGCCTTGGCCTATTATGACGGGACACCGACTTTTGAGTACCAAGACCATAATAAGGCTCATAACTATGGTTGGGGCGCTCTCAATTTTGACCTTGGAAAGAATGAAGTCCAGTCTTTCTTGATCTCTAGTATTAAGTTCTGGATTGATTTTTATCATTTAGATGGTATTCGCGTGGATGCGGTTAGCAACATGCTCTATCTTGACTACGATGATGCTCCATGGACTCCTAATAAAGATGGTGGCAATCTCAACTATGAAGGTTATTATTTCCTTCAACGCTTGAATGATGTGATTAAACTAGTTCATCCAGACGTTATGATGATAGCTGAGGAAAGTTCATCAGCTACTCAGATTACTGACACTAAGGATTCAGATGGTCTAGGATTTGACTATAAATGGAATATGGGTTGGATGAATGATATCCTCCGATTCTACGAAGAAGATCCGATTTATCGTAAATACGACTTTAACCTAGTGACTTTCAGCTTTATGTATGTCTTCAAAGAGAATTATCTCCTACCATTCTCACACGATGAAGTGGTTCATGGCAAGAAGAGTATGATGCACAAGATGTGGGGAGATCGCTACAATCAATTCGCAGGCTTGCGTAATCTCTACACTTACCAAATTTGTCACCCAGGTAAAAAATTGCTCTTCATGGGTAGTGAATATGGGCAATTCCTAGAATGGAAATCTGAAGAACAGTTGGAATGGTCTAATCTAGAAGATCCAATGAATGCTAAGATGAAGTATTTCACTTCTCAGCTAAACCAGTTTTACAAAGACCACCGCTGTCTGTGGGAAATTGATACCAGCTATGATGGTATTGAAATCATTGATGCGGATAATCGAGACCAGAGTGTTCTTTCCTTCATCCGTAAGGGTAAGAAGGATGATATGTTAGTCTGTATCTTTAATATGGCACCTGTTGAACGAAAAGATTTTACAATCGGACTTCCTGTTGCAGGGATTTACGAAGAAGTCTGGAATACTGAGTTAGAAGAGTGGGGAGGCGTTTGGAAAGAACATAATCAAACTGTGCAAACGCAAGAAGGACTATGGAAAGATTATGAGCAGACCTTGACCTTTACCCTACCGGCTATGGGAGCAAGTGTTTGGAAAATCAAACGTCGCTTGAAACCTACTAAAACCGTCACAAGTAAAAACCAAAAAGGAGTAGAAAATGAAGAATGAAATGTTAGCTTTGATTCTTGCTGGTGGGCAAGGAACTCGTCTGGGTAAACTCACTCAAAGCATTGCAAAACCAGCTGTGCAATTTGGTGGGCGTTACCGTATCATTGACTTTGCTCTTTCAAACTGTGCCAACTCAGGCATCAACAATGTTGGAGTCATTACACAGTACCAACCACTTGCTCTCAACAACCATATCGGGAATGGTTCAAGCTGGGGACTAGATGGTATCAATTCTGGTGTCTCTATTCTTCAACCTTACTCTGCAAGTGAAGGAAATCGTTGGTTTGAAGGGACTAGTCACGCTATTTACCAAAATATTGACTATATAGACAGTGTTAATCCTGAGTATGTCTTGATTCTGTCTGGGGATCACATCTATAAAATGGATTATGATGATATGCTCCAGTCTCACAAGGATAATAATGCCAGCTTGACAGTAGCAGTTTTAGATGTCCCTCTTAAAGAAGCTAGTCGTTTTGGTATCATGAACACAGATGCTAATAATCGTATCGTTGAATTTGAAGAAAAACCAGCTCAACCTAAATCTACAAAGGCTTCTATGGGTATTTACATCTTTGATTGGCAACGTCTTCGCAATATGCTTGTTGCTGCTGAAAAGAGCAATGTCGATATGTCAGACTTTGGTAAGAATGTCATTCCAAATTACCTTGAGTCAGGTGAAAGTGTCTATGCTTACGAATTTAATGGTTACTGGAAAGACGTTGGTACGATTGAGTCACTTTGGGAAGCCAACATGGAGTACATTTCTCCAGAAAATGCCTTGGATAGCCGTAACCGTCAATGGAAGATTTACTCAAGAAACTTAATTTCACCACCAAACTTCCTTGGGGCAAATGCTCACGTGGAAGATTCCTTGGTTGTTGATGGCTGTTTCGTAGATGGAACTGTTAAACATTCTATCCTCTCAACAGGTGCGCAAGTTCGCGAAGGGGCAGAAGTAGTAGATTCAGTTATCATGAGTGGTGCAATTGTTGGTCAGGGAGCTAAAATCAAACGTGCCATTATTGGTGAAGGTGCAGTTATTTCTGATGGTGTCGAAATTGATGGAACAGAAGAAGTACAAGTTGTAGGATATGATGAAGTAGTGGGGGTAGCAACAGATGAAGATTGATAAATATTCTGCCATTTTAGGAAACACAGTTGGTTTTCATGATATGTCAACATTGACCGACCACCGTCCAGTAGCTAGTTTGCCATTTGGTGGTAAATATCGTTTGATTGATTTCCCGCTTTCAAGTCTTGCTAATGCTGGTGTGCGTAGTATTTTCGGTATTTTCCAACAAGACAATATCAGCTCAGTCTTTGACCATATCCGTTCTGGGCGTGAGTGGGGCTTGTCAACCCTTCTTAGCCATTATTATCTAGGTATTTACAATACCCGTGTGGAAAGTAGTACAGTTGGAAAAGAATACTATCATCAGCTTCTTACTTATTTGAAGCGTTCTGGTTCAAACCAAACAGTTTCACTTAACTGTGATGTTTTGATTAACATTGATTTGAATCAAGTATTCCACCTACACAGTACAACAAAAGGGCCTATCACTGTAGTTTATAAAAAACTAGCTAAGAAAGACATTTCAGAAGTAAATGCGATTTTGGAAGTGGATGAAACAGACCATGTTCGTTCTCATAAACTATTTGATAGTAAATCATCAGATGAAGTTTACAATATGTCCACAGATATCTTTGTCGTAGATACGCCTTGGTTGATTGAACGCTTAGAAGAAGAAGCTAAGAAAGAACATCCAGAGAAGTTGCGCTATGTATTACGGGATTTGGCGGCCAAAGAAGGGGCTTTTGCCTACGAGTACACAGGTTATCTGGCAAATATTCATTCTGTAGAGTCTTATTACCAAGCTAACAAAGATATGCTTGAATCACAAAAATTCTACTCTCTCTTCTCACCAAATCAAAAGATTTATACAAAGGTCAAAAACGAAGAGCCAACTTATTATGCTAATACATCTAAGGTAAGCACTTCTCAGTTTGCATCTGGTAGTATTATTGAAGGTCAAGTGGCTAATTCTGTTTTATCACGTAATATTCATGTCCATAAGGATAGCTTGGTTAAAGATAGCATCTTATTCCCTCGTGTTGTTATTGGAGAAGGTGCTCAGGTAGAATACGCTATATTGGACAAGGGTGTTGAAGTTGCGGATGGAGTAGTGATCCGTGGAACTGCAGAACATCCAGTCGTCGTTAAGAAAGGTGCTAAAGTAACAGAGGATATTCATTCATGAAAATTTTATTTGTAGCAGCAGAGGGTGCACCCTTTTCAAAAACAGGTGGTTTGGGAGACGTCATTGGCGCTCTTCCAAAATCACTGGTAAAAGCTGGGCACGAAGTTGCAGTGATTTTACCCTACTATGACATGGTAGAGGCTAAATTTGGAAATCAGATTGAAGATGTTCTTCATTTTGAGGTGAGCGTCGGTTGGCGCAGACAGTACTGTGGGATTAAGAAAACCGTCTTAAACGGTGTAACCTTCTACTTTATTGACAACCAATATTATTTCTTCCGTGGCCATGTTTACGGTGATTTTGACGATGGGGAACGCTTCGCTTTCTTCCAACTGGCTGCCATTGAGGCTATGGAAAGGATTGACTTTATCCCTGACCTTCTCCATGTTCATGACTACCATACAGCCATGATACCTTTCTTGTTAAAGGAAAAATACCGTTGGATTCAAGCCTATCAAGGAATTAAAACTGTTTTAACCATTCATAATTTAGAATTCCAAGGACAATTTTCAGAGGGAATGTTATGGGATTTGTTTGGAGTCGGCTTCGAACGTTATGCTGATGGTACCCTTCGCTGGAATAACTGTCTGAACTGGATGAAGGCAGGTATTCTCTATGCGGACCGTGTTTCAACAGTTTCGCCTAGTTATGCTCATGAAATTATGACCAGTCAGTTTGGATGTAACTTGGATCAGATTCTTCGAATGGAATCTGGCAAGGTATCTGGTATCGTGAATGGGATTGATGCTGACCTGTATAATCCTCAGACGGATGCTCTTTTAGACTATCATTTTAGTCAAGAAGATTTGTCTGGGAAAGACCAAAACAAGGCAAAATTGCAAGAGAGAGTTGGCTTGCCAGTTAGAGCTGATGTTCCACTGGTGGGAATTGTTTCTCGTTTGACACGTCAAAAAGGTTTTGATGTCGTGGTCGAAAGTCTTCACCATATCTTGCAAAATGATGTTCAGATTGTTCTTTTGGGAACTGGAGATCCAGCCTTTGAAGGTGCTTTCTCGTGGTTTGCTCAGATTTACCCAGACAAGCTATCAGCAAATATCACTTTTGATGTCAAACTAGCTCAAGAAATCTACGCTGCTTGTGACCTCTTCCTCATGCCAAGTCGTTTTGAACCATGTGGCTTGTCTCAAATGATGGCGATGCGTTATGGAACCTTGCCATTGGTCCATGAAGTTGGTGGCTTGCGAGATACCGTTCGCGCTTTCAATCCAATCGAAGGAAGCGGTACGGGCTTTAGCTTTGACAATCTATCTCCTTATTGGTTAAATTGGACTTTCCAAACAGCATTGGACTTGTATCGAAACCATCCTGACGTTTGGAGAAAACTACAAAAACAAGCTATGGAGTGTGATTTCTCATGGGATACAGCCTGCAAATCATACCTTGACTTGTACCATAGCTTAGTTAATTAATAGATAAAATCGTATGATGACTTCATACGATTTTTAGGCTGTTTAGAGAGGAGAACTTATGTCTCAAGTAAAAGGTTTGTGTGTCATGGATGTTGATGGAACCTTAATTCTAGAAGAAGTGATTGATTTGTTGGGAAGAGAGGCAGGCTGTGAGGAGGAAATTTCGCTGATTACAAGTCGGGCAATGCGAGGAGAGTTAGACTTTGAAAGAAGTTTACGAGACAGAGTGTCCTTCTTGGAAGGTCTTCCTATTTCGGCCTTTGATAAAGTCTTCAACTCTATTCATCTAACGCCAAATGCCCAGGAATTCATTTCCATTCTCCAAAAGAACGGCATCCTAGTTGGTCTGGTGTCCGGTGGATTTACTCCAATAGTTGAGAGATTAGCAAAATCTCTTGGAATTGCCTGTTTCTCTGCCAACCAACTAGAAGTCAAAGGTGGCTTTCTAACAGGGAAATTAGTTGGACAAATTATTAGTCCCGAGGTTAAAAAAGAGACTCTGGAACAATGGAGAAAGGAACTAAAACTTTCTAAAGAAAGAACGATTGCAATCGGAGATGGGGCCAATGATCTATTTATGTTGAAGTCGGCAGGATTGGGAATCGCCTTTTGTGGCAAAGAAGTACTCAAAAAAGAAATACCGAATCATGTTGACAAGAGGGATTTTTTAGAAGTTCTTCCTTTGATTGACTGTTTAGAATGAGGGAAAATATGAAGATTGTAATTGCACCAGATTCATTTAAGGAAAGCTTGTCCGCTCAACAAGTAGCTGAAGCAATAAAAAGAGGCTTCCAACAATCGATAGCAGATGTAGAATGTCTCCTCTGCCCTGTTGGTGATGGGGGAGAAGGTACTGTAGATGCTATCCGACATTCTCTTGACCTAGAAGAAAAATGGATCCAAGTGACAGGACCTTTTGGACAAAAAGAAGCCATGCGCTATTTTCAAAAAAGTCAACTGGCATTATTTGAAGTTGCCGACTTGGTTGGCCTTGGAAAAATTTCGCTAGAGAAACGAAATCCACTTCAAATACAAACTCGTGGTATTGGAGAGTTGATTCGTCATCTCATTGCTCAAGGGATTAAAGAAATCTATATCGGCGTTGGTGGTACGGCCAGTAATGATGGCGGTATTGGTATTGCTGCTGGATTGGGGTATCAATTCTATGATAAGGATGGAAATGTCTTGCCGGCTTGCGGTCAATCCTTACTAAAATTAGCTTCTGTTTCAACAGAAAATCGCTATGAAATTTCTGAAGATGTTCAAATTCGTATTTTAGCAGATGTCGTGAGTCCCTTATGTGGTCCTCAAGGTGCGACCTATATTTTTGGCAAACAAAAAGGCCTAGATCCTACTATGTTTGATGCCGTAGATCAGGCAATCCAAGATTTTTATGAAAAAGTCTCACCTGCAACATTGGAAATTAAAGGAGCAGGAGCTGGTGGAGGCATTGCTGGCGGTTTGTGTGCCTTTGCTCAGGCAAATATCGTGTCGGGAATTGATACCTGCTTGAACCTAATCAACTTTGATAAGAAAGTTTCAAATGCTGACTTGGTTATTGTTGGAGAAGGAAGACTAGATTGTCAAAGCTTTGCTGGGAAAGCGCCTATAGGCGTAGCAAAAAGAACCCCTGTCGGAGTTCCTGTTATTGCTATTTGCGGTAGTCTCGCTGAAGATTTACCTTCCCTACCATTTGAAAATATCCAAGCTGCCTTTTCTATTTTGGAGAAAAGTGAACCTCTAGAAGAGAGTTTGAAAAATGCCAGTCTCTATTTGGAGCACACGGCTGCTAATGTAGGGCATTTATTAAATATGCGCAAGATTTAGCCAAACCATTTCTTCCAGATGGATGTTTTGGCTGGTTCTTCCTTTTTAACTTCCCAAAGTTTTGCAAAAGCAAGTCGAAGGTTCTTTTCTTCTACTTGAACTGGTGCATTGGTGTGGATAATAAGGCCAAAAGGAGAAGAAGTATGCTCTTCAGATACAATGGTAGCTTGACTATCAGTTTCTTTAGCTTCTTTTAAGTAGAAAACTTGCTTGTCAAATTCGATATTTGGTGAAATCTTCACAAATAGTGGTTCTGCTTTTTCCTGAAGGTTTTCTAAAATGGATAAAAAGCCTTTTTCTAACTGAGGGCTATTTGCTGTATCAATATCTGCATATCCAAGAACTCTTTCCTCAAAAGTACCAAGATAGCGTCTTTGCTCATCCGGATTTAATTTTGCTCCACCATGAGCTTTTTCAAGTAATTGTTTTGATAAATCTGTCATGAAAACAGTATATCATAAAAGTTAGAATAAAACAGACAAAAGAAAGCGATTACTTTATAAAGTTAAGGAAAATTTGCACAAAGATAACGTTTTTTCTTGAAAAAGGAGGGGTTTTAAGGTATTATAGAGGTGTAAAAAATTTAACTCATAAGGAGAGTAAAAAATGTCAATTATTACTGATGTTTACGCTCGCGAAGTCCTAGACTCACGCGGTAACCCAACACTTGAAGTAGAAGTTTACACTGAATCAGGTGCTTTCGGACGTGGTATGGTTCCATCAGGAGCTTCTACTGGTGAACACGAAGCAGTTGAACTTCGCGATGGTGACAAATCTCGTTACGGTGGTCTTGGTACACAAAAAGCTGTTGACAACGTAAACAACATCATTGCTGAAGCTATCATTGGCTACGATGTACGTGATCAACAAGCTATCGACCGTGCTATGATCGCTCTTGACGGTACTCCTAACAAAGGTAAATTGGGTGCAAACGCAATCCTTGGTGTGTCTATCGCTGTAGCTCGTGCTGCTGCTGACTACCTTGAAATCCCACTTTACAGCTACCTTGGTGGATTCAACACTAAAGTTCTTCCAACTCCAATGATGAACATCATCAACGGTGGTTCTCACTCTGACGCTCCAATCGCATTCCAAGAGTTCATGATCTTGCCAGTTGGTGCGCCAACATTTAAAGAAGCTCTTCGTTACGGTGCTGAAATCTTCCACGCTCTTAAGAAAATCCTTAAATCACGTGGTTTGGAAACTGCCGTAGGTGACGAAGGTGGATTCGCTCCTCGTTTCGAAGGAACTGAAGACGGTGTTGAAACTATCCTTGCTGCGATCGAAGCTGCTGGATATGTTCCAGGTAAAGACGTATTTATCGGATTTGACTGTGCTTCATCAGAATTCTACGATAAAGAACGTAAAGTTTACGACTATACTAAATTTGAAGGTGAAGGCGCTGCTGTTCGTACATCTGCAGAACAAATCGATTACCTTGAAGAATTGGTTAACAAATACCCAATCATCACTATCGAAGATGGTATGGATGAAAACGACTGGGATGGTTGGAAAGCTCTTACTGAACGTCTTGGTAAGAAAGTACAACTTGTTGGTGACGACTTCTTCGTAACAAACACTGACTACCTTGCACGTGGTATCCAAGAAGGTGCTGCTAACTCAATCCTTATCAAAGTTAACCAAATCGGTACTCTTACTGAAACTTTTGAAGCTATCGAAATGGCTAAAGAAGCTGGTTACACTGCCGTTGTATCACACCGTTCAGGTGAAACTGAAGATTCAACAATCGCTGACATCGCAGTTGCAACTAACGCAGGACAAATCAAGACTGGTTCACTTTCACGTACAGACCGTATCGCTAAATACAACCAATTGCTTCGCATCGAAGACCAACTTGGTGAAGTAGCAGAATATCGTGGATTGAAATCATTCTACAACCTTAAAAAATAAAATAGTTCAGTGAACTATTTTATCCCGAACCTTGAAATTCAAAAGTTCGACCGTTGATTTAACAACGTTTTTAGCCCCTCGGATTTTATCCGAAGGGCTATTTTTGTATTTAGGGGGCAAAACATTTCAAGACAGCTCATTTACTAATAAATCCGATTCAGCTAATATAATTGAAAATGATGGAAAAAAGGGTGAATTTATGGTATACTTTAATGCAGGACCTTTTTAGAAATTTTGAAAGAGTATTAAAAATTTAAAATGAGAAAAATTGTTATCAATGGTGGCTTGCCTCTGCAAGGTGAGATTACCATTAGTGGCGCAAAAAATAGTGTAGTAGCTTTGATTCCAGCTATTATTTTGGCAGATGATGTGGTGACTTTGGATTGTGTTCCAGATATTTCCGATGTTGCTAGTCTTGTCGAAATTATGGAGTTAATGGGGGCTACTGTTAAGCGTTATGACGATGTGTTAGAGATTGATCCAAGAGGTGTTCAAAATATTCCAATGCCTTATGGGAAAATCAATAGTCTTCGTGCATCTTATTATTTTTATGGAAGTCTTTTAGGTCGCTTTGGTGAAGCTACTGTTGGTTTACCTGGTGGATGTGATTTGGGACCTCGCCCTATTGATCTACATCTTAAGGCTTTTGAAGCTATGGGAGCTACTGTTAGCTACGAGGGTGATAACATGAAGTTATCTGCTAAAGATACAGGACTTCACGGCGCAAGTATTTACATGGATACGGTTAGTGTCGGTGCGACGATTAATACGATGATTGCTGCGGTTAAAGCAAATGGTCGTACTATTATTGAAAATGCAGCCCGAGAACCTGAGATTATTGATGTTGCCACTCTCTTAAATAATATGGGTGCTCATATCCGTGGTGCTGGAACCAATATTATCATTATTGATGGTGTTGACAGATTACACGGAACCCGTCATCAGGTGATTCCAGACCGTATTGAAGCAGGAACATATATTTCTTTAGCTGCTGCAGTCGGTAAGGGAATTCGTATTAATAATGTTCTTTATGAACACTTAGAAGGATTCATCGCTAAGTTGGAAGAAATGGGAGTGAGAATGACTGTATCGGAGGACAGTATTTTTGTCGAAGAACAGTCTAATTTGAAAGCAATCAATATTAAGACAGCTCCTTATCCTGGTTTTGCTACTGACTTGCAACAACCAATTACTCCTCTTCTATTAACAGCAGAGGGGCGTGGTACCATTATTGATACCATTTATGAAAAACGAGTAAACCATGTTTTTGAACTAGCAAAGATGGACGCAGATATTACGACTACAAACGACCATATTTTATATACTGGTGGACGTGTTTTGCGTGGTGCAAATGTAAAAGCTACTGACCTTAGAGCTGGGGCCGCACTTGTCATTGCTGGTTTAATGGCTGAAGGCAAAACTGAAATTACAAATATTGAGTTCATCTTACGTGGTTATTCAGATATTATTGAAAAATTACGTAATCTAGGAGCGGATATTACACTTGTTGAAGAATAAACCGTAGAGGTGTTTATGAATATTTGGACCAAATTAGCAATGTTTTCTTTTTTTGAAACGGATCGCTTGTATTTGCGTCCTTTCTTTTTTAGTGATAGTCAGGACTTCCATGAGATAGCTTCAAATCCAGAAAATTTACAATTCATTTTTCCAAGTCAAGCTAGTTTGGAAGAGAGTCAATATGCACTGGCCAATTATTTTATGAAGGCTCCTTTAGGAGTTTGGGCTATTTGTGACAAGAAAACTGAAAAAATGATTGGTTCTGTTAAGTTTGAAAAACTAGATGAAATTAAAAAAGAAGCAGAACTTGGCTATTTTTTGAGAAAAGATGCTTGGTCCCAAGGCTTTATGACAGAAATTGTTAAAAAACTTTGCCAACTTTCTTTTGAGGAGTTTGGTTTAAAACAATTGTCCATCATAACCCATCTCGAAAACGAAGCTAGCCAAAAAGTTGCTCTTAAGGCTGGATTCCGTTTGTTCCGTCAGTTTAAAGGAAGTGATCGCTATACAAGGAAAATGCGAGATTATCTTGAGTTTCGCTTTGTAAAGGGAGAATTTAATGAGTAAACACCAAGAAATTCTAAGTTATTTGGAAGAATTACCTGTTGGTAAAAGAGTCAGTGTTCGTAGCATTTCCAACCATCTAGGAGTCAGTGATGGAACGGCTTATCGCGCTATCAAGGAAGCTGAAAACCGTGGAATTGTGGAGACCCGTCCTAGAAGTGGTACTATTCGTGTTAAATCTCAGAAAGTTGCTATTGAGAGATTAACTTTTGCTGAAATTGCAGAAGTGACTTCTTCTGAGGTTCTAGCTGGGAAAGAAGGTTTAGAGAGAGAATTTAGTAAGTTTTCAATCGGTGCCATGACTGAACAAAATATCTTATCTTACCTTCACGATGGGGGGCTCTTGATTGTCGGAGACCGTACCCGTATCCAACTGTTAGCGCTTGAAAATGAAAATGCAGTTCTGGTTACAGGTGGATTTCAGGTTCATGATGATGTGCTTAAACTGGCCAATCAAAAAGGGATTCCTGTTCTGAGAAGCAAGAATGACACTTTTACCATTGCGACCATGATCAATAAAGCCCTCTCAAATGTCCAAATTAAGACGGATATTTTAACTGTTGAGAAACTTTATCGTCCGAGTCATGAGTATGGTTTTCTGAGAGAAACCGATACAGTCAAAGATTATTTGGACTTAGTTCGTAAGAATCGTAGCAGTCGTTTTCCAGTTATCAATCAACATCAGGTTGTTGTTGGTGTTGTAACCATGAGAGACGCTGGTGATAAGTCACCAAGTACCACAATTGACAAGGTCATGTCACGTAGTTTATTTTTGGTTGGATTATCGACAAATATTGCCAATGTGAGTCAACGGATGATTGCTGAAGACTTTGAAATGGTACCGGTTGTTCGGAATAATCAAACCTTGCTTGGAGTTGTGACACGACGAGATGTCATGGAGAAGATGAGCCGTTCACAAGTTTCTGCTCTACCGACTTTTTCTGAGCAGATTGGTCAAAAACTTTCTTATCACCATGATGAAGTCGTCATTACAGTTGAACCCTTTATGCTTGAAAAAAATGGTGTTTTGGCTAACGGTGTATTGGCAGAAATCTTGACCCACATGACTCAAGATTTAGTTGTGAATAGCGGGCGCAATCTCATTATCGAGCAGATGCTGATCTACTTTTTACAGGCTGTTCAGATAGATGATATACTGCGCATTCAAGCACGCATTATCCATCATACTAGACGATCAGCTATTATTGACTACGATATTTATCATGGTCATCAGATTGTTTCAAAAGCAAATGTGACTGTTAAAATTAATTAGAAACTAGGAGAAAAAATGATAACATTAAAATCAGCTCGTGAAATCGAAGCTATGGATAAAGCCGGTGATTTCCTCGCAAGTATTCATATCGGCTTACGTGATTTGATTAAGCCTGGCGTTGACATGTGGGAAGTTGAAGAATACGTTCGCCGTCGTTGCAAGGAAGAAAATTTCCTTCCACTTCAGATTGGGGTCGACGGTGCCATGATGGACTATCCTTATGCTACCTGTTGCTCTCTTAACGATGAAGTAGCTCACGCTTTCCCTCGTCACTATATCTTGAAAGATGGTGATTTGCTCAAGGTTGATATGGTTTTGGGAGGTCCTATTGCCAAATCTGATTTGAATGTCTCAAAATTAAACTTCAACAATGTCGAGCAAATGAAAAAATACACTCAGAGCTATTCTGGTGGTCTAGCAGACTCATGTTGGGCTTACGCCGTTGGTACACCGTCTGAAGAAGTGAAAAACTTGATGGATGTAACCAAAGAAGCTATGTACAAAGGGATTGAGCAAGCTGTTGTTGGCAATCGTATCGGTGATATTGGTGCAGCCATTCAAGAATACGCTGAAAGCCGTGGTTACGGTGTAGTGCGTGATTTGGTTGGTCATGGTGTTGGTCCAACAATGCACGAAGAACCAATGGTTCCTAACTATGGTATTGCAGGCCGCGGACTCCGTCTCCGTGAAGGCATGGTACTAACCATTGAACCCATGATTAATACAGGAGACTGGGAAATCGACACAGATATGAAGACCGGCTGGGCGCATAAGACTATTGACGGTGGCCTATCTTGTCAATATGAACACCAATTCGTGATTACGAAAGACGGACCTGTTATCTTGACTAGTCAAGGTGAAGAAGGAACTTATTAATAAAAAGTGAAAAGGCTGCTGGAAGTTGATTTTATAAAGAATTTACTAGAACTTTTCATAATAAAGCGCATTGTATCAAGTTTTAAGGGCTGATGTGATGCGTTTTTCTGATTTCAAGATCCTTACGTCAATCTCTTGTACGTTATGTTGATTTTAAAAACAAAATTCTTCTAAAATGCTACACTTCAGCTTAAAAAAACGACATTTCAGATTTTCTGGTTTAGAAATAGCTATCACTATGATATAATTATTTTATGATTATTACTATTCCTATAAAAAATCAAAAAGATATTGGCACACCATCCGATTCGGTCGTTGTTCTCGGCTATTTTGATGGTATACATAAGGGACATCAAGAACTATTTCGTGTTGCCAATAAGGCTGCGAGAAAGGATTTATTGCCTATCGTAGTTATGACCTTTAATGAATCTCCAAAGATTGCTTTAGAGCCTTATCATCCGGATTTGTTTTTGCATATTTTGAACCCTGCTGAACGTGAGAGAAAATTAAAGCGTGAAGGTGTAGAAGAATTGTATCTCCTTGATTTTAGTAGCAAATTTGCTAGTCTCACAGCAGAAGAATTTTTTGCGACTTATATCAAGGCTATGAATGCCAAAATTATTGTTGCAGGTTTTGATTATACATTTGGTTCTGACAAAAAAACGGCAGAAGATTTAAAGAATTACTTTGATGGAGAGGTTATCATTGTCCCACCTGTAGAAGATGAGAAAGGAAAGATTAGTTCAACTCGTATCCGTCAAGCTATTTTAGATGGCAATGTGAAAGAAGCAGGAGAACTTTTGGGGGCACCGCTTCCATCCAGAGGTATGGTGGTTCATGGTAACGCTCGTGGTCGTACGATTGGTTATCCAACAGCTAATTTGGTACTTTTAGACCGTACTTATATGCCAGCAGATGGTGTTTATGTTGTTGATGTTGAAATTCAAAGACAGAAGTATCGCGCTATGGCTAGTGTTGGAAAAAATGTGACCTTTGATGGAGAAGAAGCACGTTTTGAAGTCAATATTTTTGATTTTAATCAAGATATTTATGGGGAAACCGTCATGGTTTATTGGCTTGATCGTATTCGAGATATGACCAAATTTGACTCAGTTGACCAATTAGTGGATCAGTTAAAGGCTGATGAAGAAGTAGCTCGAAATTGGTCTTAAGAGTTTGGGTAATTAAAAAAGAGGTTGTCTGTAACCCAAAAGATAGATGATGTAGTCTAACTTTTGAGGTCACTACAAGACCTCTTTTTATTCTTTTTCAAAGGTAAATCCTTCTCCAAGGATTTCGTGGGCTTCTGTAATAGTTATAAAGGCTTGAGGATCAATTCGATGAATCATTTCCTTCATTTTCACAATTTCATTTCTTCCGACAATACAGTAGATAATCTTCAAATCTTTTTGACTATAGTAGCCTTGACCTGAGATGAAAGTAACGCCTCTACCTAGGTCATCATTAATCGCCTTAGCAAGTTGGTCAGGACGTTTCGTAATAATCATAAAGCCTTTACCTGCGTAGCCACCTTCGCCAATCAAATCAATGACACGCGAAACGATAAAATCAAATAAGAGCGTGTAGGAAACCAATCTCAAATCCTTGAAGATTAGGAGAATAAGCATGAGAATACAAAAATCTAAGATAAAAAGCAGTTTCCCCATGGATATATGAGTGTATTTATTGAGAATACGAGCTAGAATATCAGTACCACCAGTTGTACCTCCAGCATTAAAGATAATACCAAGACCAATTCCCAATAGAATCCCAGCTATAAGGGCAGTGATTAGTAAATCACCTTGAAGATCAATATGAAGGGGAATACGTTCAAAAAAGGCCAACCAGGCGGACAAGGCTACGGTTCCTAGCAAACTAGAATAGAGGGACTTTGCTCCAAAAATCTTCCAAGCTAGGATGAAAAGGGGAATATTAATCAGCAGGTTCATGAGAGAAACAGGGATTTTAAAAAGATAAAAGGTGATGAGGGTAATGCCTGTCGCCCCACCCTCAAAGAGATGATGAGGAACTACAAAATAAGTTAGACCAAAAGCATAGATAGCAGCACCTAGTAAAATGGTTAAAATGGGATAAATTTTTTTAATCATAGGGACCTCTTTTCTTATAAGTAGATTATATCAAATTTTTAAGGAAAATTTGAATGACTCCATTAGGATTTTTAATCTTTTTTTGATATAATTAAAAGTAAGAAAACCAATCTGAATCCTAAAATAGAAAGATTGATACTATGACAAAAATTAAGATTGTAACCGATTCATCTGTTACTATTGAACCTGAACTAGTAAAACAATTAGATATCACTGTTGTTCCGTTATCTGTAATGATTGATAATGTTGTTTATTCTGATGCGGATTTGAAAGAAGAAGGTAAATTTCTTCAGTTGATGCAAGAAAGTAAGAATCTTCCAAAAACAAGTCAGCCACCTGTAGGTGTCTTTGCTGAAGTTTTTGAAGACCTATGCAAAGATGGTAGCCAGATTCTTGCTATTCATATGTCTCACGCCCTTTCTGGCACTGTAGAAGCGGCACGTCAAGGTGCTAGCTTATCTACTGCCGATGTAACAGTTATTGATAGTTCCTTCACTGACCAAGCCTTGAAATTCCAAGTTGTTGAGGCTGCAAAATTAGCGCAAGAAGGCAAAGAGTTGGAGGAAATCTTATCTCATGTAGAAGAGGTTAAAAACCACACAGAACTCTATATTGGCGTTTCGACTTTGGAAAACCTTGTTAAAGGTGGACGAATTGGGCGTGTAACTGGATTGTTGAGCTCACTTCTCAATATACGTGTTGTCATGCAGATGAAGGACCATGAATTGCAGCCAATCGTTAAAGGTCGTGGAGCTAAAACTTTTAAAAAATGGTTGGATGAACTGATAACATCGCTCTCTGAACGTTCTGTAGCAGAGATTGGAATTTCATATTCTGGTAGTGCTGATTGGGCAAAAGAGATGAAAGAAAGCTTACAAGCTTATGTTGAAAAGCCTATTTCAGTTTTGGAAACGGGCTCTATTATTCAAACTCACACGGGTGAGAACGCTTGGGCTATTTTAGTACGTTACTACTCTTAAAAAAATAAATAAAATGGGAAGAAATAGCGTTTTTAACTTGACCTAAAAGGGATTTTAGGATATGATTATAATTGTTAATTAGAAATTAAATTGGAGGAATCATTAACATGGCAAACAAACAAGATTTGATCGCTAAAGTAGCAGAAGCTACAGAATTGACTAAGAAAGACTCAGCAGCAGCAGTTGAAGCTGTATTCTCAGCAGTAGCTGACTACCTTGCAGCTGGTGAAAAAGTTCAATTGATCGGTTTTGGTAACTTTGAAGTTCGTGAGCGTGCTGCACGTAAAGGTCGCAACCCACAAACTGGTAAAGAAATCACAATTGCAGCTTCTAAAGTTCCAGCATTCAAAGCTGGTAAAGCTCTTAAAGACGCTGTTAAATAATCGATGTTCAAAAAGCCTATTGTATCAAGCTTTCTAGCTTGGTCAATAGGCTTTTTTTGTGTCTAAGGGGCAAATAGGGGGCAAAATCTGAATTAACTAGTGGCAGAAAACCTCATTCAAAAATAGCCTAATTCAATTTGCGTAGCGGAAATCATACAAATGAAATTGATTATAGTAAAATAGGATATGAATTATTAAGAAAGTTGGTTCTTTATTGGAAACGATAGTATTTTCAATCTCCGTTTTTTTAGCAGGGATCTTGTCCTTCTTTTCCCCTTGCATTTTTCCTCTGTTACCAGTTTATGCTGGAATTTTATTGGATGATCAGGAAGGTGCAAAAAGCTTCTCTCTGTTTGGAAGAAAAGTCGCTTGGTCAGGTTTGATTCGAACGCTTTGCTTTATTGCAGGTATCTCTCTCATTTTCTTTATCTTAGGATTTGGTGCTGGTTACCTTGGTAATATTCTCTATGCCAATTGGTTTCGCTATACCATGGGGACGATTATTATCATTTTAGGTTTACACCAGATGGAAATTTTTCATTTTAAGAAATTAGAGGTTCAAAAAAGCTTTACTTTTAAGAAATCAGAAGCTAATCGTTATTGGTCAGCCTTTTTACTCGGTATTACTTTTAGCTTTGGTTGGACGCCTTGTATTGGTCCAGTTTTAAGTTCAGTTTTAGCGCTTGCGGCTTCTGGAGGCAATGGCGCCTGGCAAGGAGCTATCTATACCTTGATTTATACTCTAGGGATGGCTATTCCTTTCTTGGTTTTGGCTCTAGCTTCTGGTGTAGTGATGCCTTATTTTAGTAAAATTAAACGTCATATGATGCTACTGAAGAAAATTGGTGGTTTTCTCATTATTTTAATGGGAATTTTATTACTATTAGGACAAGTAAATGTTCTAGCTGGAATTTTTGAATAAAGGAGAAAAAATGAAAAAAGTAATGTTTGCTGGCTTAAGCCTCTTGTCATTAGTTGTATTGATAGCTTGTGGTGAGGAAGAGACTAAAAAGACTAAAGCACCAGAACAATCCCCAAAACAACAGCAACAAACGACTGTACAACAAATTGCTGTTGGAAAAGATGCGCCAGACTTCACCTTACAATCTATGGATGGTAAAGAAGTTAAGTTATCTGATTATAAGGGGAAAAAAGTCTACTTGAAGTTTTGGGCTTCATGGTGTGGTCCATGTAAGAAAAGTATGCCTGAGTTGATGGAATTAGCGGCGAAACCAGATCGTGATTTTGAAATTCTTAGTGTCATTGCACCAGGAATTCAAGGTGAAAAAACTGTCGAGCAATTCCCACAATGGTTCCAAGATCAAGGTTATAAGGATATCCCAGTTCTTTATGACACAAAAGCAACCACATTCCAAGCTTATCAAATTCGAAGCATTCCTACAGAATACCTGATTGACAGTCAAGGAAAGATTGGGAAGATTCAATTTGGTGTTATCAGCAATGCGGATGCAGAAGCAGCCTTTAAAGAAATGAACTAGAATAGATAAAAATCTGATTACAAGAGAGTAGTCAGATTTTTTTAGGAAAACATTTTATAAATATTCACAAATATCCTATATTTATGGTAAAATAGAATCATCATTTTATTTTGGAGTCAAAGATGAATATATTTAGAACAAAGAATGTTAGTTTGGATAAAACAGAGATGCACAGGCATTTGAAGTTATGGGATTTGATTTTGCTGGGTATCGGAGCCATGGTAGGGACAGGCGTCTTTACAATTACTGGTACTGCAGCTGCAACACTAGCGGGTCCAGCGCTAGTGATTTCAATCGTCATTTCTGCCTTGTGTGTGGGATTATCAGCCCTCTTTTTTGCAGAATTTGCTTCGCGAGTACCCGCTACAGGTGGTGCCTACAGCTATCTCTATGCTATTTTAGGAGAATTCCCAGCTTGGTTGGCTGGTTGGTTAACCATGATGGAATTCATGACAGCCATATCTGGTGTGGCTTCGGGTTGGGCAGCTTATTTTAAAGGCTTGCTCTCTCAATACGGGATAGCCCTTCCTCAGGTTTTAAATGGTACCTTTAATCCTCAAGCAGGGACATTTGTTGATTTATTGCCTATTCTTGTCTTGGTTCTAGTTACCTCGCTGGTTTTACTTAATGCTAAGGCGGCCTTACGCTTTAATTCTATTCTAGTGATTTTGAAATTTTCCGCTTTAGCTCTCTTTGTTTTAGTAGGAATTTGGCATATCAAACTTGATAACTGGAGTAATTTTGCCCCTTATGGTTTTGGCCAAATATATGGTGCTAGTACGGGTATTATGGCTGGGGCGTCCTTGATGTTCTTTGGTTTTTTGGGGTTTGAATCCATCTCTATGGCTGTAGATGAGGTCAAGACTCCTCAAAAAAATATTCCTAGAGGGATTGTCTTATCGCTTTCTATCGTAACTATTCTTTATGCCTTGGTGACTCTTGTTTTGACTGGTGTGGTTCACTATAGTCACCTAAATGTCGACGATGCCGTTGCCTTTGCTCTTCGCAGCATTGGGATTAGTTGGGCAGCCAACTATGTGTCATTAGTGGCTATTTTGACCTTGATTACGGTTTGTATCTCGATGACCTATGCCCTATCGCGTATGATTTACAGTTTAGCGCGTGACGGCTTGATGCCTGCTACCTTTAAAGAACTAACCAAAACAAGCAAGGTACCAAAAAATGCTACTATCTTGACCGGTCTAGCTTCAGCAGTAGCAGCAGGAATGTTCCCTCTTGCTAGTATCGCAGCCTTCTTAAATATTTGTACCTTGGCCTACTTGATCATGCTGGCTTATGGTCTGATTCGTTTACGGAAAGAAAAAGGAATGCCCAAAGCTGGAGAATTTAAAACACCATTAGTACCCTTATTACCTATTTTATCAATCATCATTTGTTTATCCTTTATGTTGCAGTATAATATGGAAACCTGGATTGCTTTCCTAGTTGCATTGTTGATAGGAAGTATCATTTACTTTTCTTATGGCTATAAGCATTCTACCATAGAAGAATAAAGTGAGAATCTGTTGAGTTATTGAAACTCAGCAGATTTTTATATGTGAAAGAAATTTCAAATTTTTTCTAAAAATAGCTTGACAGATTAAATTTTTAGGAGTAAACTGTTTACCAGTTAATTAAATAGTTAAGGAGTTATCTATGAAGAAAAAAAGTTTATTTTTAGTATTGTTAAGTGTCTTTCTTTTGTGTTTAGGTGCTTGTGGTCAAAAGGAAAGCCAGACAGGGAAAGGGATGAAAATTGTGACCAGTTTCTATCCTATCTACGCTATGGTAAAGGAAGTATCTGGTGACTTGAATGATGTTCGGATGATCCAGTCAAGTAGCGGCATTCACTCTTTTGAACCTTCAGCGAATGATATCGCAGCCATCTATGATGCAGACGTATTTGTTTATCATTCTCATACGCTCGAATCTTGGGCAGGAAGTTTGGATCCAAATCTAAAAAAATCTAAAGTTAAGGTTTTAGAAGCATCTGAGGGAATGACCTTGGACCGCGTCCCAGGCCTAGAAGATGTGGAAGCAGGGGATGGAGTTGATGAAAAAACGCTCTACGATCCGCATACTTGGCTAGATCCTGAGAAAGCTGGAGAAGAAGCGCAAATTATCGCTGATAAACTTTCAGAGGTGGATAGTGAGCATAAAGAAACTTACCAGAAAAATGCGCAAGCCTTTATAAAAAAAGCTCAAGAATTGACTAAGAAATTCCAGCCTAAATTTGAAAAAGCGAGTCAGAAAACCTTCGTAACACAACATACAGCCTTTTCTTATCTTGCTAAGCGATTTGGACTTAATCAACTTGGTATTGCAGGGATCTCTCCTGAACAAGAACCAAGTCCAAGACAACTAACAGAAATTCAGGAATTTGTTAAAACCTATAAGGTTAAAACGATTTTTACAGAAAGTAATGCTTCTTCAAAAGTAGCTGAAACTCTTGTCAAATCAACAGGTGTAGGTCTTAAAACTTTGAATCCTTTAGAGGCAGACCCACAAAATGACAAGACTTATTTAGAAAATCTGGAAGAAAATATGAGTGTTCTAGCAGAAGAATTGAAATGAGGAAAGAATGAAAATCAATAAAAAATATGTAGCAGGTTCAGTGGCAGTTCTTGCCCTAAGTGTTTGTTCCTATGAACTTGGACGATATCAAGCTGGTCAAGTTAAGAAAGAGTCTAATCGAGTTGCTTATATAGATGGTGATCAGGCTGGTCAAAAGGCAGAAAATTTAACACCAGATGAAGTCAGTAAGAGAGAGGGGATCAATGCCGAGCAAATCGTCATTAAGATTACGGATCAAGGTTATGTGACCTCTCATGGAGACCATTATCATTACTATAATGGTAAGGTTCCTTATGACGCTATCATCAGTGAAGAACTCCTCATGAAAGATCCGAATTATCAGTTGAAGGATTCAGACATTGTCAATGAAATCAAGGGTGGTTATGTGATTAAGGTAGACGGAAAATACTATGTTTACCTCAAGGATGCGGCCCATGCGGATAATATTCGGACAAAAGAAGAGATTAAACGTCAGAAGCAGGAACACAGTAGTAATCACGGGGGCGGTTCTAACGATCAGGCAGTAGTTGCAGCCAGAGCCCAAGGACGTTATACAACGGATGATGGTTATATCTTTAATGCATCTGATATCATTGAGGACACAGGTGATGCCTATATCGTTCCTCATGGAAATCACTTCCACTATATTCCTAAGAGTGATTTGTCTGCTAGTGAATTAGCTGCTGCCCAAGCCTTCTTATCTGGAAAAGGTGGCCAATTAAGTACCGTTGAATATCGTTCAAACAGAGCTGAAACAAGATCTAGTGTGAGAACGAGTCAAGCTGAGACTCCTCAAAATCCTACAACGTCTTCTGAGAGTCAAAATGAGGACTTGGATAGTCTCCTTCAAGAATTGTACGCTTTGCCACTTAGCCAACGACACGTGGAGTCTGATGGATTAGTATTTGATCCAGCACAGATTACAAAACGTACAGCAAATGGTGTGGCAGTGCCTCATGGGGATCATTTCCATTTCATTCCTTATTCGCAAATGTCTTCTTTGGAAGAAAAATTGGCTCGAAATCTACCAATTGGAGGTCAGCCAGTTCAAAGTCATTCTGATAATACGAAACCAAGCAGTCCTGAGAAAACAAGTTCAACCATTAAACCAAACTTTAATCTCAATACGCAGGCACCAAATCGAGGAACTGGAGGTGCCTATACAACGGATGATGGGTATGTCTTTAGTCCAACAGATGTGATTGAAGATACAGGTGACGCTTTTATTGTCCCTCATGGAAATCATTTCCACTACATACCAAAAGGCACTTTGTCGGCAGGAGAATTAGCTGCAGCTCAAGCTTATTGGAATGGTAAGCAGGGCTCTCGTACTTCTACAAGCTCAAGTAAACCAAATAGTGATAATGGTAATCCAGCCCAACCAAGTTTGACAGAGACTCCAAATCTGACTGTTACCCCAACATATCATCAAAATCAAGGGGAAGACATTTCAACACTTTTAAGTGAATTGTATGCCAAACCTTTATCAGAACGTCATGTTGAATCAGATGGCTTAGTCTTTGATCCGGCACAAATCATCAAACGTACAGCTAATGGGGTCGCAGTGCCCCACGGAGATCATTATCACTTTATTCCTTATTCACAAATGTCACCACTGGAAGAAAAATTGGCTCGTATGATAGCTGTTAAGGGTCAAAATGGCAGTGTCTTGCCAAGTGTTACTCCTCTGAAGCCAGCCCCTACTACCAAACCTCTAGCACCAGTGGAAAATAAACCGACAGAATTTGATGTCAACCAGGTTGTTAGAAAAGTTGGCGACGGTTATATTTTCGAGGATAAGGGAGTCAGTCGTTATGTTCTAGCTAAAGACCTGGCTAAGGATAAGATTGACGCTATTGAAAATCTCTTGTCTAAGAAAACTCAAGAGACACACGCACTAGTTGCGAAGAAAGAAAATGTGGCACCTCGTGACCAAGAATTCTACGATAAAGCATATAATTTATTGACCGAGGCTCATAAAGCCTTGTCTGAAAATAAGGGACGTACTTCTGATTTCCAAGCCTTAGACAAATTAGCAGAGCGCTTGAATGATGAATCTACTAATAAAGGAAAATTGGTAGATGATTTATTGGCATTCCTAGCCCCAATTACCCACCCAGAACGTCTTGGTAAACCAAATTCTCAGATTGCTTATACAGACGATGAAATTAAATTAGCGAAATTAGCAGGTAAGTATACAACAGAAGATGGCTATATATTTGACACTCGTGATATTACCAGTGATGAGGGAGATGCTTATGTCACTCCACATATGACCCATAGTCATTGGATTAAGAAAGAAAGTTTGTCTGAAGATGAAAGAGTAGCAGCTCAAGCTTATGCTAAAGAGAAAGGTTTGACACCTCCTTCAACAGATAATCAGGGCTCAGGAAATACTGAGGTTAAAGGAGTAGAAGCAATCTATAATAAAGTTAAGGCTGCTAAGAAGGTTCCACTTGATCAAATTCCTTACAATTTACAACATACTGTTGAAGTTAAAAATGGTAGCTTAATTATACCTCATTACGACCATTACCATAACATTAAATTTGGGTGGTTTGACGAAGGACTTTATGAGGCACCTAAAGGCTATAGTTTAGAGGATCTCTTTGCGACTGTAAAATACTATGTAGAACATCCAAGCGAACGTCCGCACTCAGATAATGGTTGGGGAAATGCCAGTGACCATGTTCGTAAAAATAAGCCAGAAGACAGTAAAACTGATGAAGATAAGAAACATGATGAAGTAAGTGAGACAACTCGCCCTGAATCTGATGAAAAAGAGAATCACGCAGGTTTAAATCCTTCAGCAGATAATCTTTATAAACCAAGCACTGATACGGAAGAGACAGAGGAAGAAGCTGAAGATACTACAGATGAGGCTAAAGTTCCTCAAGTAGAGACTGAAAAAGTAGAAGCCAAACTCAAAGAAGTAGAAGCTCTACTTGATACAGTAACCGATGCTAGTTTGAAAGACAATGTGGCAGAGAGTCTAGCTGGTTTACGAAATAATTTGAGTCTCCAAACCATGGATAATAATGGCATTATGGCAGAAGCAGAAAAATTGCTTGCTTTGTTAAAAGGTAGTGAGTCAGTTACGACGAAACCAGCAGTATAAGCTTTATACTATAAATCAAAATGATGTAAGAGTCAGTAGCAATACTGGCTTTTATTTTTTAAAATGATATAAAAATCTTGACAGATAAACTTAAAAAAGGTAAACTATTTACTGGTTAATTAATTGGTTAAATAACCGGTTTAGAAAAAACTATTTAACCGATAAAAAGAAGTTACGAAATAGCTTCATCATTTATTGAAACGAGGGATTTATGAAATTCAGTAAAAAGTATATAGCAGCTGGGTCAGCTGTTATCGTGTCCTTGAGTCTATGTGCTTATGCGCTAAATCAGCATCGCTCGCAGGAAAATAAGGACAACAATCGTGTCTCTTATGTGGATGGTAGCCAGTCAAGTCAGAAAACCGAAAACCTGACACCAGACCAGGTTAGCCAAAAAGAAGGAATTCAGGCCGAGCAAATTGTTATTAAGATTACAGATCAGGGCTATGTGACGTCACACGGTGACCACTATCATTACTATAATGGGAAAGTTCCTTATGACGCTCTCTTTAGTGAAGAACTTTTGATGAAGGATCCAAACTACCAACTTAAGGATGGAGATATTGTCAATGAGGTCAAGGGTGGTTATATCATCAAGGTCGATGGAAAATATTATGTCTACCTGAAAGATGCAGCTCATGCTGATAATGTTCGAACTAAGGATGAAATCAACCGTCAAAAGCAAGAACATGTCAAAGATAATGAGAAAGTTAGCTCTGATGTTTCTGTAGCAAGATCTCAGGGACGCTATACGACAGATGATGGTTATGTCTTTAATCCAGCTGATATTATTGAAGATACGGGTGACGCTTATATTGTTCCTCACGGTGGTCACTACCACTATATTCCAAAAAGTGATTTGTCTGCTAGTGAATTAGCAGCAGCAAAAGCTCATTTAGCTGGCAAAAATACGCAACCAAGTCAGCTAAGCTATTCTTCAGCAGTTAGTGACAATAACACGCAATCTGTGGCACAAGGCTCAACTAGCAAGCCAGAAAGCAAAGTTGAAAATCTCCAAAGTTTATTGAAAGAACTCTATGATTCACCTAGTGACCAACGTTACAGTGAATCAGATGGTTTGGTCTTTGACCCTGCTAAGATTATCAGCCGTACGCCAAATGGAGTTGCGATTCCGCATGGCGACCATTATCACTTTATTCCTTACAGCAAACTTTCTCCTTTAGAAGAAAAGATTGCCAGAATGGTGCCTATCGGTGGAACTGGTTCTACGGTTTCTACAAATGAAAAACCTCATGAAGTAGTGTCTAGTCTAGGCAGTCTTTCAAGTAGTCCATCTACTTTGAATCATGCCTCATTGACTACAAATAAGGCTATCTCTGCAACATCTGATGGCTATATCTTTAATCCAAAAGATATCGTTGAAGAAACAGCTACAGCTTATATCGTAAGACATGGTGATCATTTCCATTACATTCCGAAATCGAACCCAATTGGGCAACCGACTCTTCCTAACAATGGTCTAGTAACACCTTCGCCATCTCTTCCAGCCAATCCTGGTGTTTCACATGAGGAACATGAAGAAGATGGTCATGGCTTTGATGCCAATCGGATTATTGCTGAAGATAGTTCAGGATTTATCATGAGTCACGGCGACCACAGTCATTACTTCTTCAAGAAGGATTTGACTGCTGATCAAATCAAGGCAGCGCAAGACCACTTGAAAGGTGCAAATACAACAACACCAAGTCCAGCTCATGATGACGATCACGACGAAGATCATCATGGACATCATCATGGTGAGGAACACGATCACGGTTTTGATGCCAATCGTGTCATTAGTGAAGATGAGCAAGGCTTTGTTATGAGTCACGGTGATCACAATCATTACTTCTTCAAGAAGGATTTGACAGCAGACCAAATTAAGGCAGCTCAGGATCATTTGAAAACACATCATGATGCGGAGCCTGTAAAACCTCTTGCTAAAACGGTAGAGTCTTTCTCAAGAGATGCTAGCGATGAAGAAAAGATTGCTTATATCTCTAAAACTTATGGTGTTCCACTTGAAGCGATTAGAATTTCAAACGGATTCTTTGTCTTTGGAAATCCAGACCAAGCCTACGATCCAACTCATATCCATCCCTATGCTGTTCGTAAGGAACATGTTCGTTTGCCACTCCAAACTGGAAATCCAGAACTTGATTTCCTAAATGAACTTTACACGACTGCTTTGCGAGATGGTGTGTCTCCTTATAGTTTACAGGTAGAAAATGGTAGTTTTGTGATTCCTCATGGAGATCATAATCACTACATCAAGGTTCAAACCAAGGGCTATGAAGTGGCTTTGAAAAACAAGATTCCAGCCCTGCAATCCAATTATCAACCTGGAGCTTTTGATGAGAAGGCAGTCTTGGCAAAAGTAGATCAACTTCTAGCTGATAGTAGAAGCATCTACAAAGACAAGCCTATCGAACAAAGACAGATTGAGTTAGCTTTAGGTCAGTTTACTGAAAACATGAAGAAACTGGCAACTAACTCTACAGCAGGTTATCTTGCGACACTTGATCTCTTTGATAAGCAATATATCCATATTGATGAAAGTGTTAAACCTACTGAAACAAGTGTTTTAGATAAGAAATATCAAGCCTTGATTGATAAAATCAATACACTGGATACAGACTCTTATGGACTTCCTAAGAAAGACCTTCTTGTTCGACTTCAAGAAGCTAAATTGGCAAAAGATGAGGCTGCTTTAGCAGCGGTTGAATCACAACTTCAAGCTCTTCAAGACTTTAATGACCGAACAGGTGTTACAACAGTGGAATACATCAAGTATTTCTACGAACACGTAAATGACGGTCGTTTAAATGATGAACTTCGGAACAAAGTAGCTCAGTTGACTTGGACCTTGTATCAATCTCAATCTTTCCTTAAGGCAGCAGAATTGAACAGACTATTCCCAAGCATCTATCAGGCAAAACAAGAAGTGGAAGAAGCTTTGAAAGCTCAACCAACTACTGCTAAATCGACTCAGACAGTTCTAGATACTGAAAAAGTTGATAACCAAACTGCCAAGACAGCTATTTATGGCTTCTTGAAAGAATTGTACGGAGACTTTATGCCTGAAGAACATGTCAATCATGTTAGCAAGGAAGAAGTAGAAAGCCTCTTGAGCAAGGCAAATCAACTCTTAGAACAAATCCAAGAAGAAGGAATCAGACAATCCTTGGCAGAAGAAGTAGAAAATCTCAAAGCTGCCACAAACAAGGCTGATGCGGACTTGGATGAAGTAAACAGTCAGGTAAAAGATGTCTTGACTCGTATCGCTAGCGCCCTTCAACAAGAAAAGGAAAATGCTGAGCAAGACCCTCAGACACTAGTACTCTATCAAAAACTCTACGATATTCTCATGTCGCTTCACTCTTATTTAGAAAACAACAAGGGTTCTGATGCGGACTTTGATAAGGTAGATGCTTTACTAGATCAACTTTCTGCTAAGAGTAAAGATAAAGCTGCTTTACTTGAATTGACAAAAGCTATTCTAGTCTTGAATCAAGAAATCAAGTCAAAATCAAGCTCAAGTGAAGAAGCAACTCCAGCGACAAATGCCGAGTCAAATGGTGAGAACACAAGTTCCGAAACTGAAACATCAGTGGCTGCAGAATCTAACAGTGAAACTGCAAGGGACGAAAACAAACCAAGCAAGGCAACAGATTCTAAACCTGCTGAACCAGCTTCAGAAAAGGAAACAACAGAATCTACAACAAGTACTGGAAATCAAGAAAAACCAGCAGAATAAAAAGAAAGGCGAAGTAGCTAAGCTACCTCGTCTTTTTAGTCTTCATAAGCTACGATACCAATGATGGTATCAACTGCACGTTCCATAGTCTGAAGGCTGACGTATTCAAAACGTCCATGCATATTTTCTCCTCCCGCAAAGATATTAGGAGTTGGGATTCCCATAAAGGAAATCTTAGAGCCGTCTGTCCCTCCACGAATTGGTTCGATAATAGGAGTAATACCCAAATCTTCCATAACGGCTTTGGCAATGGTAATTGGAGTCATATCTTTCTCAATGACTTCTTTCATATTGTAGTACTGGTCTGTCAAGTTTAGGGTGACACGGTCGCTACCAAGTTCTTGATTCATCTTATCAGCGATAGACTGCATTGCTGCTTTACGCGCTTCAAAGGCATCTTTTTCAAAATCACGAATGATGTAGCTTGCACGTGCCTCTTCGACACTACCTATCACATCCATTAGGTGGTAGAAGCCTTGGTAACCTTCTGTTAACTCGGGTCGGTCATTCTCTGGAAGTTGATTATGAAAATCAATTGCTAGCTGAAGGGCATTGACCATCTGCCCTTTGGCAGTACCAGGGTGGACATTGCGTCCTTGGAAATGCAATTCAGCACCAGCGGCTGAGAAGGTCTCGTACTGAAGTTCTCCGAGAGGTCCGCCATCTACAGTATAGGCAAAATCTACATCGAAATCTTCTGCATCAAATTTATTGGCACCAACACCGATTTCTTCATCTGGACCAAAACCAACACGAATCTCACAGTGCTTGATTTCAGGATGGGCAGTCAGATATTCAATAGCAGTCATAATTTCAGCAATCCCTGACTTGTCATCAGCACCTAGTAAGGTTGTTCCATCGGTTGTGATGAGCGTTTGTCCTGGATATTTCTCTAGACTCTTAAAGTCAGCTGGATCGAGTTTGAAACCAGAATTTCCAAGTTCAATCACACCACCATCGTAGTTTTCAATTACCTGTGGCTTGACTCCTTCGGCTTTAAAATCAGCAGTATCCATGTGGGAGATGAAGCCAATCTTACGTGTTAAAGATGGATCATTGGCTGGCAAGGTTCCAATTGCAAAACCATTTGCTAGATAATAAACATTTTGTAATCCAACACGTTTCATTTCAGGGATCAGGACATTGGTTGCGAAGTCAACCTGACTCTGTGTACTTGGAGTAGTAGTAGAGTGTTCATCAGAGCGCGTGTTGACCTTAACGTAGGTTAGGAATCGGTCCAAGAGATTGGGATAAGTCATAAAAAACTCCTTTTGAATTCATTTTTTCCATTGTATCATAGAAAAGAGAGAAAAACAAAAGACTGAAGTTAGGGAAATTCGCTATGTTGGCGTTTACTTATCAACAAATTAATGATAAAATAAACTTGATAAAAATATCACAAGGAAGCGATTATGAAAAAAGCAATTTTAATGATGACTTTCGGTTCACCAGAAGAGATTACCTTTGAAGGTGTGGCTGATTTTTTCACAAATATTCGTCGCGGAGTGAGACCTCAAGACCACGAGGTTCAAACACTCTATGATAATTATGTACTTATTGGAGGTACGCCTCTGCAAAGAATTACCCGTGAAGAGGTTGCCTTAGTAGAAGCTAGACTGGGGAATGAGTATAGTGTTTATTTTGCTAATAAGTTTTCTAGACCTTTTATCCCAGATGTGATTGGTCAGATGGAAGCAGACGGAATCGAGCAGTGTATTTGCTTGATTTTGGAGCCCCATTATTCTTTCTACTCTGTCATGGGCTATGAAAAATTTTTAGAAAGCAAGCAAATTCAATTTTTAGTCATTAAGGACTGGTATCAAGAAGAAGCGCTGTTAAACTATTGGGCAGATGAAATTGGTAAAATTTTAAAAGAAGAAGTAAAGCAGGATAGCTTTAAAGTCATCTTTTCAGCCCACAGTGTGCCTATTTTTGCCTTGGATTTTGGTGACCCATATATCGATCAAATTTTTGAAAATAGCAAGCTAGTCGCTGAAAAACTAGGTTTGAGTTCAGAACAATATACCAACACTTGGCAGAGTGAGAGTGATATTGGTATTCCATGGATTAAACCAGATGTTTTAGAGTATCTCAGAGAACAGAAAGAACATCCAGACCATTATATTTTTGTACCTATTAGTTTTATCAGTGAGCACATTGAAGTCTTGTTTGACAATGATGTGGAATGTTATGATTTATGTCAGGAATTTGGAGTAAACTACCATCGTCCACCAATGCCAAATACAGATTCTCGCTTGATTGATGCCTTGGTCAATACCGTCAAAGCTAATGAGGACAAAGAATTTAAGGAATTTCTTCCAGAAGAAGAAACCTTTGATGAATTAGTTCCTTCAGATGAGACGAAAAACATTTTGGCCGAATCTCAAGATTTACAAATGCCTGAATTTGTGAAAAAACTGATTGAGAAAAAAGGTCGGGAGAATGTTAAGATGCCTTATCTGATTAAGAAAATGCTTGAGAAAGCAGGCAAGTTACCAAAAGAGTAAAGAAAAAGGATTTAGCTTTGTGCTAGATCCTTTTAATTGATTATTTTTTCTCAAGAAGAGCTTTGATTTCCTGAAGTACTTCCAACTCAGTTGGACCAGCTGGAGCTTCTTCAGCTTCTTCTTTCTTAGTAAGGCTTTGAGCTTTTTCAATACCTTTGATAACGAAGAAGAGAACAGTACCGATAACTAGGAAGTTGATAACAGCACTCAAGAATTTACCATATGTAACACCATTCCAAGCAAGCTCAGCGATGTTTTGTACTTTCGCAGCTTCCAAGGCTGGATTCAAAATAAGTGGAGTGATGATATCGTTAACAAGTGATGTAACGATTGCACCAAAAGCAGAGGCAATGATAACACCGACAGCAAGGTCAACAACATTACCACGAAGCAAAAATGCTTTAAGATCTTTTAACATTTTCATAATTTCCTTTCAAAAAATTTTTACACTTAATTATATATTAATTAAGAAGTTCTTGCAAGCTATATGTTTACAATTTTTCTTATTTTTTAAAAATAAATACCTTACTAAAAATGTAATTGAGGATAATTATTAAGAATTGTGCAATAACTGTTTCAATACTATTCACTCTATTAATATTATTATTTACAAATTTCCCGATAATATTAGGAAACTGAGTTACAAAGAGAAAAGTTAAAAACAAGTCTAAAAGAAAAGTAGAAAGACGTGCTATAGTAAATTTTACTAAACGAATTGACCAATTCTCTCTAGCTTGCTTAAAGACAAGCCTATCATTTGTAATAAAGGCAAATAGGATACCGATAATATTTGCTAGTCCAGTTGCAAGGAGTTCTCTATGAGTTAGTTGATAAATGACTAATCTGGATAGAATGGAAACAAGAGTAGTAGCTATACCAAAAAAAAGATAGGCTAAGAGCTCATTCACGAAGAGACTTTGAATGCGTTTTTTCATGCTTTTAGTATAGCATAAAGCAGGCTATTGTGCTATACTAGTAAGGTTGATTCAAGCAACCCTTGGTGCTTAGCTTCTTTCACCAAGCATATTATACGCGGGAAACCGCTAAAGGAGAAAAGATGAAAAAATTAACTATTCGTGATGTAGCAGATATTGCAATTGTTGCTGCTATCTATGTCGTTTTAACTGTCACACCACCTCTAAATGCCATTAGCTATGGTGCTTATCAGTTCCGTATTTCAGAAATGATGAACTTTATGGCTTTTTACAATCCTAAGTACATCATCGGAGTTACCATCGGTTGTATGATTGCTAATTTCTTTAGCTTCGGACTGCTAGATGTCTTTGTTGGTGGTGGTTCAACCTTGGTATTCCTCAGTCTAGGTGTTTGGCTTTTTGCAAAATACAGCAAAGATTACCTCTTTAATGGATTAATTCGAAAAGATCATTTCTTCTTTTCAATCCTCTTTTCAATTTCCATGTTTACTATTGCTGCAGAGTTGAATATCGTAGCGCAATTACCATTTTTCCTTACTTGGTTCACAACAGGAATTGGTGAATTTGCCTCATTGATTATTGGTGCAATTATTATTGGTAAAATTGGTCGTCGAATTGATTTAAGCAAATAGAAGAAGACAAGCTAGGTAGCTCTTACCTGGCTTTTTCTTATGGAAAATTTCTAAGGAAACTTGACAAGTTTTTCTAACTATAGTATACTTTTTAGGTAAGCTGATTTAGCTCAGTTGGCAGAGCGCATCCATGGTAAGGATGAGGTCGCCGGTTCAATCCCGGCAATTAGCATTAAATAGACAGAAAAACCCTTGATTTACAAGGGTTTTTGTTATGTATGCATCAAATGTTTCAAAGATATTTCTATTCAGCTGTGTAAATGAAACTAAAGAGTTTCGTCTGTTGACAAAAGTGATTCTCTTTAGTAGAATAGAAGATGCGATGAGTCGATAGGTAGTCTTCGGACTACTATTGAGCATAAGGAGGTCATAACGCAGGAGCGGACCTTGATGAGTTGTGTGAACCTGCTCATCACATGATGATGCCTCTTAGTCCCTGGTCTAACGACTGGGGATGTTTATTTTTCAAAAAAAAGATGAAAATGCTTTGCAATTCATGGAAAAAGTAGTATAATACATCTATTATAGAAATTTTTAGAAAATTCCGAAAGAGGTTATTTATGGGATATACAGTTGCTGTAGTCGGCGCGACAGGTGCTGTCGGAGCTCAGATGATAAAAATGTTGGAAGAATCAACACTTCCAATCGATAAAATCCGTTTACTTGCTTCTGCACGTTCAGCAGGCAAGACTTTGAAATTTAAAGACCAAGATATTACGATTGAAGAAACAACTGAAACAGCTTTTGAAGGAGTTGATATTGCTCTCTTTTCAGCAGGTGGTTCTACATCAGCTAAATATGCACCATACGCAGTTAAAGCTGGTGCGGTAGTAGTAGATAATACATCTTACTTCCGTCAAAATCCAGATGTTCCATTGGTTGTTCCAGAGGTTAATGCTCATGCACTTGACGCCCACAACGGTATCATTGCCTGCCCTAACTGTTCAACAATTCAAATGATGGTGGCTCTTGAGCCAGTTCGCCAAAAATGGGGCTTGGACCGTATCATTGTTTCAACTTACCAAGCAGTTTCAGGTGCTGGTATGGGAGCAATTCTTGAGACACAACGTGAACTTCGTGAAGTTTTGAATGATGGTGTAACTCCACGTGATTTGCATGCGGAAATCTTGCCTTCAGGCGGTGACAAGAAACATTATCCTATCGCCTTCAATGCTCTTCCACAAATTGATGTCTTCACTGACAATGATTACACTTACGAAGAGATGAAGATGACTAAGGAAACTAAGAAAATTATGGAAGATGACAGCATTGCAGTATCTGCAACATGTGTGCGTATTCCAGTATTGTCAGCTCACTCTGAGTCTGTTTACATCGAAACAAAAGAAGTGGCTCCAATCGAAGAAGTAAAAGCAGCTATCTCAGCCTTCCCAGGTGCTGTTCTCGAAGATGATGTAGCTCATCAAATTTATCCGCAAGCCATCAATGCAGTGGGTTCACGTGATACCTTTGTTGGTCGTATCCGTAAAGACTTGGATGCTGAAAAAGGAATCCACATGTGGGTTGTTTCGGACAACCTGCTCAAAGGTGCTGCTTGGAACTCAGTTCAGATTGCAGAAACTCTTCACGAACGTGGATTGGTTCGTCCAACGGCCGAATTGAAATTTGAATTAAAATAGTCATATCGTTTAGGAGTTCAGATGAACTCCTTCTTTGAAATAGAGAGGTGTTTCTCATGTCTTATCAGGATTTAAAAGAGTGTAAAATCATCACAGCCTTTATTACTCCCTTCCATGAGGATGGTTCCATCAACTTTGACGCTATTCCAGCCTTGATTGAGCATTTATTGAGCCATCATACGGATGGAATTCTTCTCGCAGGGACGACAGCTGAGAGTCCAACTTTGACTCACGATGAAGAATTGGAGCTATTTGCAGCTGTACAGAAGATTGTCAATGGACGTGTACCTTTGATTGCGGGTGTAGGTACTAATGATACGCGTGACTCTATTGAGTTTGTCAAAGAAGTAGCGGAATTTGGCGGTTTTGCTGCTGGACTTGCTATTGTTCCTTACTACAACAAACCTTCTCAAGAAGGAATGTATCAGCATTTTAAGGCCATTGCAGATGCTTCTGACCTACCAATTATTATCTATAACATTCCAGGGCGTGTAGTTGTAGAATTAACTCCAGAAACCATGCTTCGTTTGGCTGACCATCCAAATATTATTGGTGTCAAAGAATGTACTAGCTTGGCTAATATGGCTTACTTGATTGAGCACAAACCAGAAGAGTTCTTGGTCTATACTGGTGAGGATGGAGATGCTTTCCATGCCATGAACCTTGGTGCGGATGGGGTTATTTCTGTTGCCTCTCATACAAATGGGGATGAGATGCACGAGATGTTCACTGCAATTGCAGAAAGCGATATGAAAAAAGCCGCAGCTATTCAGCGTAAATTCATTCCTAAGGTCAATGCCCTCTTCTCTTATCCAAGTCCTGCTCCTGTTAAGGCGGTTCTTAACTACATGGGATTTGAAGCTGGACCAACTCGTCTACCTCTAGTTCCAGCACAAGAAGAAGATGCCAAACGAATTGTCAAGGTTGTCGTAGATGGCGACTACGAAGCAACCAAGGCAACTGTAACAGGGGTCTTAAGACCAGATTACTAATAAAGACAATAAAATCCATGACCGCAACAACGATCATGGATTTTTCTATTTTCCTAAACAGAATTGACTAAAGAGTTGGGTAATAAGTTCATCAGGAGCAGCATCTCCAGTGATTTCTCCGAGGATTTCCCAAGTACGAGTCAAATCAACTTGAAGCAAATCAACAGGCATCCCCAGTTCAAGACCTTCATTAACAGCTTGTAGGCTTTCTACTGCCTTTTCAATTAGAGAAATGTGACGGGCATTTGACAAGTAAGTAGCATCTTGTTCAACCAAACCAGCGTTTTCAAAGAAGAGGTTGTTAATTCTCTCTTCAATCTTATCAATGTTTTGATTTTTAAGGACTGAAATACGGATGACATCTTCTGGAAGTTCTGAAGCTTCAATTGCTTCAGGAAGATCAGTTTTATTAAGAAGAATAATACGGTTTGTATCTTGGCTAATTTCAAGAAGTTGTCTGTCTTGAGCAGTCAGTGGTTCGCTAGCGTTTAGCACTAGTAGAACTAGGTCAGCTTCCTTGAGGGCTTTTTTTGAACGCTCAACTCCGATTTGTTCCACGATGTCATCCGTTTCACGAATACCAGCTGTGTCAATCAATTTTAGTGGAACACCGTTGATGTTGACGTATTCTTCGATGACATCTCGAGTTGTACCAGCAATATCGGTTACGATTGCCTTGTCTTCACGCAAGAGGTTGTTGAGAAGGCTTGATTTCCCAACGTTAGGGCGTCCGATGATAGCAGTTGAAATTCCTTCACGGAGGATTTTGCCACGACGGGCTGTCCTAAGGAGATTGGTTAGTAATTGTTCAAACTCCATTGTCTTCTCACGGACAACAGCAGTAGTCGCTTCTTCAACATCGTCATACTCAGGATAGTCAATATTCACCTCGACTTGGGCAAGTGTATTGAGGATTTCTTGACGGGTATTATTGATAAGATCAGAAAGGGAACCATCTAATTGTTTGACCGCAATGTTCATGGCCTTGTCTGTCTTGGCACGGATGATATCCATCACTGCCTCAGCTTGAGTCAAGTCCACACGACCGTTTAGAAAGGCACGTTTAGTAAATTCACCAGGTTCTGCCAATCGAGCTCCTTCACGGATAGCTAACTGGAGAATCTCATTGGTCACCGCAATCCCACCGTGGGTGTTAATCTCGATAATATCCTCACGAGTAAAGGTTTTTGGAGACTTCATGGCTCCAACCATGACTTCGTCCATGACTTTACTAGTCAGAGGATTAACAATGTGACCGTAGTTGAGAGTGTGGCTGGCAACCTTGTTCAAGTCTTTTCCTTTAAAAATCTTTTGCGCAATAGCAAAACTTTCTGTTCCGCTCAGGCGGACAATACCAATAGCCCCTTCACCTAGTGGAGTAGATATGGCAGCGATGGTATCAAATTCACGTGTAATCATAATGTTTCCTTTAATTAATAGCTCTTTTCTTGGAAATTTTCCCAAGTCTCTTTTCAAATTGTAACAAATTTGAACTATTTCTTCAATGGATGTTACTTGGAGATTGAAAAAGCCTAAGCAATTCTGCTTAAGCTAGCTTATTTGGTGCGCATTTCCCCTTGTGGGAAGTAGGTTCCTTCTGGCATGTCATTGATGATGACATGGACAGCAGATTGAGGTGCTCCAGTGTTACGGACAACAGCTTCCGTTACTTCCTTAGCAAGAGCTTTCTTTTGCTCGAGCGTGCGTCCTTCAAATAAATCGATGCGTACAAATGGCATAATGGCTTCCTCCACTAGTTTTTGATTTCTTCTATTTTACCACATTTTGCCGTTTAAAGCTTAAGAAAATTATGATATACTAGAATGTAGCAAAAATTTAGAAATGGACGTGAAGCAAGAAACATGGCACAGTTGTACTATCGTTATGGGACCATGAACTCTGGTAAGACAATCGAGATTCTTAAAGTAGCCTATAACTATGAGGAGCAAGGAAAAGGTGTTGTGATTATGACCTCAGCTCTTGATACGCGTGACGGTGTTGGCTATGGGTCGAGTCGAATCGGTATGAAACGCCCTGCCATTGCGATTGAGGAAACAACTGATATCTTCGGTTATATCCGAGATTTACCAGAAAAACCTTACTGTGTGTTGGTTGATGAAGCCCAGTTTCTCAAGCGTCATCATGTTTATGACCTAGCTCGTGTTGTTGATGAGTTAGATATACCCGTCATGGCTTTTGGTTTGAAGAATGACTTTCGCAATGAGTTGTTCGAAGGTTCAAAATACCTCTTGCTCTTAGCAGACAAGATTGAAGAAATCAAGACCATCTGTCAGTACTGTAAGAAAAAGGCGACTATGGTGTTGCGAACTCAAGATGGTGTGCCAGTCTATGATGGCGAACAAATTCAGATCGGTGGAAATGAAACCTATATCTCAGTTTGCCGTAAACATTATTTTGCCCCTGAAATCAATAAGGAGAATGAAGAAAAATGAACATCTATGATCAACTACAAGCTGTAGAAGACCGTTATGAAGAATTAGGAGAGTTGCTCAGTGACCCAGATGTGGTTTCGGACACCAAGCGTTTCATGGAGCTTTCAAAAGAAGAGGCTTCTACTCGTGATACGGTAACTGCCTACCGTGAGTACAAACAAGTCCTTCAAAACATCGTTGATGCAGAAGAGATGATTAAAGAATCTGGCGGGGATGCGGACTTGGAAGAAATGGCCAAGCAAGAGCTCAAAGATGCCAAGGCTGAAAAAGAAGAATACGAAGAAAAACTCAAAATTTTGCTCCTTCCAAAGGATCCAAACGATGACAAGAACATCATTCTTGAAATCCGTGGCGCCGCTGGTGGAGACGAAGCAGCACTTTTCGCTGGAGATTTGCTAACCATGTACCAAAAGTATGCTGAAGCTCAAGGCTGGCGCTTTGAAGTCATGGAGGCTTCTATGAATGGTGTCGGTGGTTTCAAAGAAGTGGTTGCCATGGTTTCGGGGCAATCTGTTTACTCTAAACTCAAGTACGAATCTGGTGCTCATCGTGTGCAACGTGTTCCTGTGACAGAAAGCCAAGGCCGTGTTCATACTTCGACAGCAACAGTTCTTGTCATGCCTGAAGTCGAAGAAGTAGAATACGATATTGATCCAAAAGACCTTCGTGTCGACATCTATCACGCCTCTGGTGCTGGGGGACAGAACGTCAATAAGGTTGCGACAGCAGTTCGTATCGTTCACTTGCCAACCAATATCAAGGTTGAGATGCAGGAAGAACGTACCCAGCAGAAGAACCGTGAGAAGGCCATGAAAATCATCCGTGCGCGTGTTGCTGACCACTTTGCACAAATTGCTCAGGATGAACAAGACGCTGAGCGTAAGTCTACTATCGGTACTGGTGACCGTTCAGAACGGATTCGTACTTACAATTTCCCACAAAATCGTGTCACAGATCACCGTATCGGCTTGACCCTCCAAAAACTAGATACCATTTTGTCTGGTAAATTGGATGAAGTTGTGGATGCCTTGGTTCTTTATGACCAAACGCAAAAATTAGAAGAATTAAACAAATAATGAAATTAGCTCAATTATTTTCAGATTTTGAAGAAGAATTGATAAGACAAGGAGAGGAAGCAGAAAGCCTCTCTTTTGTCTATCGTAGCCTGAAAAATCTATCTTTTACGGACTTTGTTTTTGCCCTCCAGCAGGAAGTGACTGAAGAGGAAGAAGTATTTGTAAAAGAAATTTTCCAACAGTTAGCAACTCATAAACCGGCACAGTACATCATTGGACAGGCAGATTTTTATGGAATGCAGTTAAAAGTTGATGAGCGAGTATTGATCCCTCGTCCAGAAACAGAGGAGTTGGTGGAGCTTATCCTGGCTGAAAATCCTGAGACGAATTTTTCAGTTCTGGATATCGGAACAGGTAGTGGAGCCATTGCCCTTGCATTAGCAAAAAACAGATCAGCTTGGTCGGTGACGGCAGCAGATATTTCCCAAGAGGCTCTTAACCTTGCGTCCGAGAATGCTAAAAATCAAAAACTTAATATATTTTTCAAAAAATCTGATTGTTTTGCAGAAATTTCTGAAAAATATGATATAATTGTATCCAATCCACCCTATATCTCTCGTGAAGATGAGTCAGAGGTTGGCTTGAATGTCTTGCATTCGGAACCTCATCTAGCTCTTTTTGCAGACGAGGATGGCCTAGCTATTTACCGTAGAATTGCGGAAGATGCAACAGACTATCTCAAAGATGGTGGTAAGATTTACCTTGAAATTGGATACAAGCAAGGTCAAAGTGTTCCTGAACTTTTTAGGAAACATCTTCCTGAAAAACGATTACGAACACTTAAGGACCAGTTTGGTCAAGATAGGATGGTTGTAATTGATGATGGACAGGATTAGACAAGAGTTGGAAAATGGTGGAGCGGTCGTTCTACCTACTGAGACAGTTTACGGTCTCTTTGCCAAGGCTCTAGACGAAAAAGCAGTTGACCATGTTTACCAACTCAAACGTCGTCCAAGAGATAAGGCGCTTAACCTCAATATCGCCTCTCTAGAGGACATCTTGCACTTTTCTAAGAATCAGCCAACTTATCTACAAAAACTTGTAGAGACCTTTTTACCAGGTCCCTTAACCATTATTCTCGAAGCTAATGACCGAGTTCCCTATTGGGTCAATTCTGGTCTTGCAACTGTTGGATTTCGGATGCCTAGTCATCCCATTACCCTTGATTTGATTCGAGAGACAGGACCTCTGATTGGACCGTCAGCTAATATCTCAGGTCAGGCAAGTGGAGTGACTTTTAATCAAATTCTAGAGGATTTTGACCAAGAGGTTTTGGGTTTGGAAGACGATCCTTTTCTAACTGGACAGGATTCAACTATTTTGGATTTGTCTGGAGACAAGGTGAAAATCTTACGCCAAGGGGCCATTAAGCGAGAAGATATTCTTGCTCGGTTGCCAGAGATTTCTTTTGAGGAGGAATGAGATGTTAAGAGACTTAAGAGAAACTGATGTGAAAGCAATATGTGAGATCAACCAAGATGCTTTGGGCTATTCTTTTAGTCCAGAGGAAACGGCTGGTCAATTAGCTAGACTATCTCAGGATTCCCATCATTTCTTACTTGCTTATGAGGATGAATCTACTCATGCCTTGCTTGGATATGTCCACGCTGAGGTCTATGAATCACTTTATTCTAAAGCAGGATTTAATATTTTAGCTTTAGCAGTTTCACCTCAAGCACAAGGGCAAGGTATTGGTAAAAGCTTATTACAAGGGTTGGATCAAGAAGCAAAAAGACGTGGTTATGGGTTTATCCGCTTAAACTCTGCCGATCATCGTCTGGGTGCTCATGCATTTTATGAAAAAGTTGGTTATACTTGTGATAAAGTGCAGAAACGATTTATTCGCATCTTTTAGTTTATTTTCTTGTTGCAAAACAAACTAAAGGACCAGTCACACTATAAAGGAGAAGACCTATGATTTTTGACAAAGACGATTTTAAAGCATATGATGCTGATCTCTGGAATGCTATTGCCAAAGAAGAGGAACGCCAACAAAACAACATTGAGTTGATTGCTTCGGAAAACGTAGTTTCCAAGGCAGTTATGGCAGCTCAAGGGTCTATCTTGACGAATAAATACGCTGAAGGTTACCCAGGACGCCGTTATTATGGTGGAACAGATGTAGTAGACGTGGTGGAATCTCTAGCCATTGAACGCGCAAAAGAAATTTTCGGTGCAAAATTTGCCAATGTCCAACCACACTCAGGAAGTCAAGCCAACTGTGCGGCTTACATGGCTTTGATTGAACCTGGCGATACGGTTATGGGAATGGATTTGGCTGCAGGTGGTCACTTGACTCATGGGGCTCCTGTTAGCTTCTCAGGTCAAACCTACAACTTTGTTTCTTATAGTGTGGATCCTGAAACGGAACTCTTAGACTTTGATGCTATCTTGAAACAAGCCCAAGAAGTAAAACCAAAATTAATCGTAGCTGGTGCTTCAGCCTATTCTCAAATTATCGACTTTTCAAAATTCCGTAAAATTGCGGATGCTGTTGGGGCGAAGCTCATGGTAGACATGGCCCATATCGCTGGTTTGGTTGCTGCTGGTCTTCACCCAAGTCCAGTGCCATATGCTCATATCACTACAACAACGACCCACAAAACCCTTCGTGGACCTCGTGGTGGTTTGATCTTGACAAATGATGAGGACCTAGCTAAGAAAATCAACTCAGCTATTTTCCCAGGTATTCAAGGTGGTCCTTTGGAGCATGTTGTTGCTGCGAAGGCTGTTGCCTTCAAAGAAGTCTTAGATCCAGCCTTCAAGGAATATGCTGCCAATGTTATCAAGAACAGCAAGGCTATGGCAGATGTCTTCTTGCAAGACCCTGATTTCCGTATTATTTCTGGTGGGACTGAAAACCATCTCTTCCTAGTGGATGTGACTAAAGTTGTAGAAAACGGCAAAGTTGCTCAAAACTTGCTGGATGAAGTCAATATTACCCTAAATAAAAACTCAATTCCTTACGAAACCTTGTCACCATTCAAGACAAGTGGGATTCGTATCGGAGCAGCAGCTATTACTGCACGTGGATTTGGTGAAGTAGAAAGTCGCAAAGTGGCTGAACTTATTATTAAAACCTTTAAGAATGCAGAAAATGAAGCTGTCTTAGAAGAAGTGAGAAGTGCAGTTAAAGAATTAACAGATGCCTTCCCACTATACGAGGACTAAAACTTTTATGGACATTTATATTAAGAAAGCCATTATTCACCAGTTCAGTCCGGATGATACCGAGCTGTTTCTAGCGGATAAGTTTCTCAATATCACTCCAAAAATCGAAGAATACCTGCGTAAGAAAATTGAACGTGTGTATTCAGATGAAGCTAAGACTGGGATTTTCGAAGAAGAAAATCCCTTCTTCAATCACATCACAGACGATTTGTTGGAGACATCATTAACACTGGCTAATCTCTGGAAAGAAGAGTTCAGTATTTCTGAAAACCTCAAGACCAATGACTTGATTTTTGTGCAATTTTCTAAAGAAGGCGTGGAACATTTCGCTTTCTTGCGAATTGCCCTGCGGGAGACCTTGACCCACCTCGGAGGAGAAGTTGATAATCCAATCAAGCTAACTCAGAATAACCTGCCTGGATTTGGAACAGGAGCTGATGAAGCCTTGGTGGTCAATCTTCAGAGTCGCAAGTACCATCTGATTGAAAAACGAATCAAGTACAACGGGACTTTTTTGAACTATTTTTCAGATAATCTCTTAGCTGTTGCCCCTAAGATTTCTCCTAAGAAATCCATCAAAGAACTGGAAAAAACAGCCCAGAGAATTGCTGAATCTTTTAACACAGATGACTTTCAATTTCAATCCAAGGTCAAATCAGCTATTTTTAACAATCTGGAAGAAAGCAATGAATTATCGCCAGAAAAATTGGCCAACGACCTTTTTGACAACAATCTGACGGCTCGTTTGAGCTTTATTGACCAAGTCAAGGAAGCCGTACCAGAGCCTGTTCAGTTTGATGAAATTGATGCCAGTCGTCAGCTTAAAAAATTTGAAAACCAAAAACTCTCCTTGTCAAATGGAATTGAGCTCATTGTTCCTAATAACGTCTATCAAGACGCCGAGTCTGTTGAGTTTATCCAAAATGACAATGGAACTTACTCTATCTTAATCAAAAATATCGAGGATATCCAAAGTAAATAATGTTTAAACGAATTCGAAGAGTGCTTGTACTAGCAGTCTTCCTTTTTGCTGGCTATAAAGCTTACCGCGTTCACCAAGATGTCAAGCAAGTCATGACCTATCAACCTATGGTGCGAGAAATCTTGAGTGAAAAAGACACTCCAGCAAATGAAGAGCTTGTGCTCGCTATGATTTATACCGAAACCAAAGGAAAAGAAGGCGATGTTATGCAGTCTAGTGAGTCTGCAAGCGGTTCCACCAATACCATCAATGATAATGCCTCTAGCATTCGGCAAGGCATTCAAACTCTGACAGACAATCTTTATCTAGCTCAGAAGCAGGGTGTTGATGTCTGGACGGCTGTTCAAGCCTACAATTTTGGACCTGCCTATATCGATTTTATCGCCCAAAATGGCAAAGAAAATACCCTTGCTCTGGCTAAACAGTATTCTCGTGAGACTGTTGCTCCCTTGCTTGGCAATACCACTGGAAAGACTTATAGTTATATTCACCCCATTTCCATTTTTCACGGTGCCGAACTCTATGTAAATGGAGGAAACTATTATTATTCTAGACAGGTGCAACTCAACCTTTACATCATTAAAACTTTCACTCTCTTTTCGACATCTGGCTAGTCCAGGTGTTTTTGCTATAAGTTTTCTTTAAGATAGATATATTACTCTAGAAAGGTAAAGGAGGAAATTCCCTATGAGAAAGAAACTCTTTCTGACTAGTGCTGCGGTCTTGTGGGCAGTAACAGCTATGAATAGCGTCCATGCAGCAACAGATGTTCAAAAAGTTATCGATGAAACCTATGTTCAACCTGAATATGTCCTAGGTTCATCCCTATCTGAAGACCAAAAAAATCAAACTCTTAAAAAACTTGGCTACAATGCCTCAACAGATACCAAAGAACTCAAAACCATGACACCTGATGTCTATTCTAAAATCATGAATGTGGCCAATGACTCCAGTTTACAGTTGTATTCATCAGCCAAGATTCAAAAACTAGGTGACAAGTCGCCACTTGAGGTCAAGATTGAAACACCAGAAAACATCACTAAGGTGACTCAGGATATGTACCGAAATGCAGCCGTAACTTTGGGTGTGGAACACGCCAAAATCACTGTAGCAGCACCTATTCCAGTTACAGGTGAGAGTGCCTTAGCCGGGATTTACTATTCGCTAGAGGCTAATGGAGCCAAGGTACCACAAGCTAATAAAGACTTGGCTCAAGAAGAGCTGAAGGCTCTATCCGATATCAATGCTGAAAACAAGGACAAGTCAGGCTATGATGCTAATAAATTAAACGTTGCCCTAGCTGATATCAAGTCAGGACTCGCCAAAGCTAAAGAAAGCAAGGGAAATCTGACAGAGGAAGATGTCCGCAAAATCGTTGAAGATACCTTGAAAAATTACAAACTTGATCAGGTCATAACAGGAAACCAGATCAATATCATCATCAATTTTGCTTTGAATCTTTCAAAGAGTGATATCCTCAGTAACGCAGACTTCACTAAAACCCTAAATGACCTTAAACAAAGTATTGTTTCACAAGCTGGCGACAGTTTTAAAAATATCAACCTTAACTTTGATGCTGATAAGGCGCTAGAAGAAGGTGGTAACTTCTTAAGCTCCCTCTGGCAAGCCATTGTCAACTTCTTCAAGAGTTTTGGTTCTTAAGAAATTTCATGGTATAATAGATGGTAACCGTAACGTTGCCGTCTTTTTTGTCGGCCAATAGAAAGAGAAGAGAATGTTAAAGAAAAATGATATTGTAGAAGTTGAAATTGTTGACTTGACCCATGAAGGGGCAGGAGTTGCCAAGGTAGATGGTTTGGTCTTTTTTGTAGAGAATGCTTTACCGAGTGAAAAAATCCTCATGCGAGTTCTCAAGGTCAATAAAAAGATTGGCTTTGGGAAGGTTGAAGAATACCTTGTCCAGTCGCCACACCGTAATCAAGATCTAGATTTGGATTACCTGCGTTCAGGAATCGCGGATTTGGGTCATCTTGCCTATCCAGAACAGCTCAAATTTAAAACCAAGCAAGTCAAGGACAGCCTCTACAAGATTGCTGGAATTACAAATGTAGAAGTTGCTGAAACTTTAGGTATGGAAAATCCAGTCAAGTACCGCAACAAGGCACAGGTGCCTGTTCGTCGTGTTAATGGTGTCTTAGAAACTGGATTTTTCCGTAAGAATTCCCACGATCTCATGCCTTTGGAAGATTTCTTTATCCAAGATCCTGTGATTGATGAGGTAGTAGTAGGTCTACGTGACTTGCTCCGCCGTTATGATTTGAAACCTTATGATGAAAAGGAACAAGCTGGTTTGATTCGTAATCTTGTAGTGCGTCGCGGACACTATTCAGGTCAAGTTATGGTTATTTTGGTAACAACTCGTCCCAAAATTTTTCGTGTCGACCAATTGATTGAACAAATCATCAAGCAGTTCCCAGAGATTGTGTCTGTCATGCAAAATATCAACGACCAGAATACCAATGCGATTTTTGGTAAGGAATGGCGCACACTTTATGGACAAGACTTTATTACTGACCAGATGTTGGGAAATGTCTACCAAATCGCTGGACCCGCTTTTTACCAAGTCAATACTGAAATGGCTGAAAAACTTTATCAAACAGCCATTGACTTTGCTGAATTAAAAAAAGATGACGTGGTTATTGATGCCTATTCTGGTATCGGGACGATTGGCCTCTCTGTTGCGAAACATGTCAAAGAAGTTTATGGTGTTGAAGTAATTCCAGAAGCGGTTGAGAATAGCAAAAAGAATGCTCAGCTGAACAATATTTCAAACGCCCACTATGTCTGTGACACAGCTGAAAATGCCATGAAGAATTGGCTTAAGGAAGGAATTCAACCAACCGTTATCTTGGTTGATCCTCCACGCAAGGGATTAACCGAAAGCTTTATCAAAGCAAGCGCCCAAACAGGAGCAGACCGTATTGCCTATATCTCCTGCAATGTCGCAACCATGGCGCGTGATATCAAACTCTACCAAGAATTGGGATATGAGTTGAAGAAAGTACAGCCAGTGGATCTATTTCCTCAGACGCATCATGTCGAATGTGTAAGCTTGTTAGAGAAACGTAGCTAATTCTCAAAAGGTTCACCCAAACCTTTTGAGTCCCGCAGACGAATCATGTGGAGGCGGTTGTCTTATTCAGTAGGAAAAAGGTCGACGGATATGTAAACATCGATTGGGATGTTGAAGGGTCTCAAGATACAAAGATGTAAGTGATGATTTAAATATTGATGGTAAAGTAATTGCTATGTATAGGATAATTAGTTAATAGAGGTGATATGCAATGCAAAATTTAAAGACAATAGAGCTGTTTGCTGGAATTGGCGGTTTTCGTCTCGCAGCAGATAAAAATAATTTAGAAACAATATGGGCAAATGATATTGATCCTATTGCCGCTAAAGTATATAAAGATGCATTTGAAGATGATATATTTGTTGAAGGCGACATCCATGACTTTGTTAATGATATCCCTAATCACGATATATTGACAGGAGGATTTCCGTGTCAACCTTTTTCAAAAGCTGGAAAAAAACAAGGGATAGAAGATTATAGAGGTACTTTATTTGAAGTGATTGTAAATGTACTTAAACAAAAAAAACCAAAGTATTTTATTTTGGAGAATGTAAATAGTCTTTTGTTTATGAAGGGAGGTAGTCATTTTAAAACGATTTTAGCAGCATTATCTGCATTGAATTATAAAATTGAATGGCGTGTATTTAATGCAGCATCCTTTGGATTAGCACAACATCGTGAAAGAGTTATTATTGTGGGTTCCAAAGATACTCAGGCAAATCATAGTATTTTTTTGGAAAAAGATGAATTAGTAAATTTGCCTACAAAGGCTATTGACATTATTATGAGACCTACTTTGTGGCCTATCATTGTAGAAAGTAAAAGAAAATTTTGTACATGGGGGATGGCATTAGGAGAAAAATATGTGTCATATGATATTCCAGAAAGGCAATATCTTCCAGAAAAGAGATTGTGCGAAATCATTGAAAAAGAAGTAGATGACTCATTTGATTTTACAGAAGATACTCTTGAACGAATTAAGAATAGCCAGTATGTAAATAGGTATTATAATGGGGTTCAAATTTTATATAATCAGTCAGGTGGTGCTCGAATGGGATATTCTATATTTGGCACAGAAGGCACGGCGCCAACATTAACAGCATCGACTAGTCGACATTATGAACGTTATAAGATTGGAGATAGATTTAGAAGATTGACAAATGTTGAGTATGCGAGAATTCAGGGATTTCCTGATCATCATTGCGATGCGACAAAAGTTTACAATCAGTACAAGTTATATGGAAATGCTGTTCCACCACAAATTATAGATTATGCAATGAAAAAATTACTATCAGGAAAGACAATTACAATTGAGTCTACTAACCTTTCGTTATTTGATTTTATGGAGGAAACAAAATGACATTAGAACATAAAAAAGAAATGATTAAATCAAATATTGATTTAATTCAAGAAAAAATAAACCAGGTATTAGATGGGAATCACCTTGGCGATATTAGTTCTATTTTGAAACGTATAGACAGCACTGGAAATCTGCCATCATGGTTTAATACATTGCAGAATGAAGGTCGTTTGCCAAATCTTGATGGAAAGACGGTTGGAAGTGTTATTGAAAAACTACTTGTTTGTGTGCTTGAGAAGTATGTATTTAATTCAGAAGTAGCACTTAATGTTAATCCTGCAAAGGGGGTTGATATTCCAGAATTGGAATTAGGCGTCAAGTCTCCATCTACGAATTATTACACAAGTGAGCCTTATTTTTCTGCATATGAAAGATTGTTGGGAAATGAATATGATGCAATTATTCTATTAACAAACTATCAAGAAGCAAAGAAAAGAACACCATTTAGATTGCAGATTCTTGAAATTAAATATTTGAATAAAACTGAAATTGCTGACTCAAAACTCTGTACTATGGCGAAAAGTATTAGAAAATTATATGGCGATGAATTGATTTTGAAAAAGACAATGAGATTTTTATCATATGTAAATCAAAGTGATTGGGAAGCAAATGCGATAGTAAAATTAATGGAAAGCGTATTGATTGATGGTAAAAATCTAGTTACCACAATACATCTGATTGAAAAAGATTTTAATAAGAAAAACAAAAAAGCATTGAAAGATGGAAAGACACCTATTCCTCAAGAATCATTGGAAAGAATTTTAGGGATAAAAGAAATAACGCCGGATATACAAGCAATTATTAATGCGGCAGATAATTGGGTAATTCTCACGCAGAAAGATAATGGTAGGTATCCAAATGATAATGAGTGGAATAGATTTTTACGTAGTCCATTAGATGGGAAAATAGGAATGAGCTTTGCATTACAGTGGAGATATAATTTTGGAAGTTTGTTCAACGATTAATTCCTTTTTCAAAATCTATGGATTGAGTATTGTTGTAAATTGAATAGAAATATAAATTAATATATAAAATTCAAAAGACAATGTTAACGCATAGTGGAAACGAGTAAGAGCAATCAGAAATGGTTCCTCTTATTTTTTTATCTTTTTTCTAAAAAACGTTATCTTTCTACTCTTCCAATGGCTATTGTATACCGGCTCTTTTCGTATCAAGCGAAAAGGAAGGTATATGACAGAAATTCGTTACAACAATCCGTACCTGGATGTTCCTGTGGTCTTGCATATTGAGGAAGATGATACAGAGGCTATAGAAGAGCTGGTATATATTCTCGATGATGATGCTAGACAGACAAAGAACTTTGAGAAGAAGGAAGCAAGGTATTTGGGTTATCACATCGGGGGATGCATTTATGAAGGTATGGATCTGGTAACCAAAGAGGACGTGGCTGAAGACTAGGCAAGGCGTGAGATGTAAAGGCTTATTGATGAGTGACTTCGTGAAAATCTCACACCTATGCAGTATCGGATGTTCGTCCTGTTCATGGATGGTCTTTCAATCCGTGATGTCGCAAGGTATGAGGGCATTGATTACAGTTCTGCGAATTAGTCTATCAAGGCGGTATATAAAAAATTGAAAAAAGTTTTGCAGAACAACCCTTCAAATGTCCATATTATGGAAAGGGATAATTCTCAAATATTTGAGGAAAGGAGGGAAAGTATATGTATGAATCTTTACCACAGGAGTTAAAGGAATATCCGTATTTCTGTGGATGGTAGTATGAGATTGTCAAAGTTAACCGAATCAAGGTGCCAAAGCGCATTAAAGGACATAATGCTGATACAAGAAATTTAAGTGAGTTCTCTACCCTTTTAAAGGTACTGGAGCAAATAGGTTCATTGGATGGTATCGGCATTGCACTTGCAGGGGACATAGCCGCCATTGATATCGACCATTATATCAAGGATGAAAAGTTGTCAGAAATGGTAGGGGATATCATCACACTCGCCGCAATCACTGGTAGCATAGCCGAGGCAGCTTATGGTATTCCTGATTGGATAAAGGATAAGGCCTATTCTTACTTGGATGAACCCTTAAAGGATGTAGTTATACGATGGGAAAATAGAATAAAAGCGTATCAATCTCCAGTACGTCAGATTTCTCTTTTCTGAGTTTTCATTATATAATAGCATTATATGTAATGGTAAATGCAGCTACGCTAACATTTCTATTTAAAAATTAAGGAGTATTATCAATGAAAAAAGCAATGATAATTATCAACCCTACCTCTGGTGGCGAGAAGGCTTTGGATTATAAAGAAAAGCTGGAGAATAAAGCAAAAGAATACTTTGAGCACGTAGAAACCAAAATTACCGAAAAAGCTCTGGATGCAACACATTTTGCTGAGGAAGCTTCTAGTGAGCAGTACGATGCAGTGGTTGTGTTTGGTGGAGATGGGACTGTCAACGAAGTCATTTCGGGTATTGCTGAGAGAGACTACATTCCTAAGTTAGGGATTATCCCAGGAGGTACGGGTAACCTCATTACAAAACTGTTGGAAATCAATCAAGACATCGATGGCGCAATTGACGAACTGGATTTTGATTTAACCAATAAAATTGATATCGGTAAAGCAAATGATAATTATTTTGGTTATATCTTTAGTATCGGTTCACTTCCTGAGGCGATTCACAATGTTGAAATCGAGGACAAGACAAAATTCGGTATTTTAGCCTATGCTGTAAATACCATGAAGTCTGTCATGACGGATCAGGTCTTTAACATTAAGGTTGATACAGAAAATGGAAATTATGTTGGTGAAGCTAGCCATGTGTTGGTTCTCTTGACAAATTATTTCGCTGATAAGAAAATCTTTGAGGAAAACAAAGATGGCTATGCCAATATCTTGATTCTAAAAGATGCCTCAATATTCTCCAAATTATCCGTTATTCCTGATTTACTAAAAGGGGATGTTGTCGCAAATGATAATATCGAGTATATCAAAGCTCGTAATATTAAAATTTCTTCTGATAGTGAATTGGAGTCGGATGTTGACGGTGATAAGTCAGATAACCTACCTGTAGAAATCAAAGTCCTAGCTCAGCGAGTAGAAGTATTTTCAAAACCGAAAGAGTAGAAGGTAAAAATTAGTTTATTATTCACAACGAAATTAAGTCCTATATCAACGATTGGAGGAGGAATGAATTCTCTATTTGATGAATTTCGAACAATTTGTTCTCATTTAAACCAAGTCGGAATCACTCCGACACTCATGGGGTCTTTGGGGTTTGAATACCGATCAAATAAAGAATGGGGGCCGTCTGACATTGACATTCATGTGCCTGGTGACCCTAGAGGTTGGGAAGCACCCGATCATCTCAGAATTTATGAGTGGGACAAGATAATGAAAGTGATGAAATATTTAGGCTACGCCTTAATAGATATTCATGAACATGAATTCCAAAAAGATGGTCTGAGTGTTGAATTCGGAAGTATCGATTCTTTACCTGATTTTGCAGGAGTTTCGGAATCGGATATAGAGCTGATTCATCTCGAAAACATCACTTTTCGCGTTCCAAGTTTGGAACAGTTTTTAAATATTTACAAGGCTTCTTCCCAAGATTCTTATCGAAATGAGCACAATAACAATAAGGATTTTAAAAAAATTGAGTGGCTGAAAAGATATTTATAAATCATCATTTGAAAAGTAGCAAGTTGTAGGACTGGCTGCTTTTTTATTTATAGAACCAAACCACTAGAATCTACGGACAAGCCTTGAAAATAAAATACGAAAGTAGTATACTAGAATCACAATTATGAAAACGTTTGCGCGAAATTTGAATTAATACTTTAGGAGACAAATTGATGGAATTAAGTGCTATTTACCATAGGCCTGAATCAGAGTACGCCTATCTTTACAAGGATAAGAAACTTCATATTCGGATTCGAACTAAGAAAGGGGACATTGAAAGCATCAACTTGCATTATGGGGACCCTTTTATCTTTATGGAGGAGTTTTATCAAGATACAAAGAAAATGGCCAAGATAACTTCTGATGCCTTATTTGACCATTGGCAGGTTGAAGTGTCAGTCGACTTTGCACGTATCCAGTATCTCTTTGAACTCAAGGATACAGAAGGCCAAAGCATTTTGTATGGTGATAAAGGTTGTGTGGAAAATTCTCTAGAAAATCTTCATGCTATTGGAAATGGATTTAAGTTGCCTTATATACATGAGATTGATGCATGTCAAGTGCCAGACTGGGTTTCAGACACGGTATGGTATCAGATTTTCCCTGAGAGATTTGCTAATAGAAATGCTCGATTAAACCCAGTAGGGACTTTAGACTGGGATTCATCTATCACACCTAAGAGTGATGATTTCTTTGGTGGTGATTTACAGGGGATTATTGACCATCTGGATTACTTGCAAGACTTGGGTATTACTGGACTGTATCTTTGTCCTATCTTTGAATCTACGAGCAATCATAAGTACAATACGACAGATTACTTTGAAATTGACCGTCATTTTGGAGACAAGGAGACCTTTCGGGAACTGGTCGAGCAAGCTCACCAGCGTGGCATGAAAGTCATGCTGGATGCTGTATTTAATCATATTGGTTCGCAATCGCCTCAATGGCAAGATGTTGTCAAAAATGGTGAACAGTCTTCCTATAAGAATTGGTTCCATATTCAACAATTCCCAGTGACAACTGAAAAACTAGCCAACAAGAGAGAGTTGCCTTATCATGCTTTTGGTTTCGAGGACTATATGCCTAAGCTAAATACAGTCAATCCAGAGGTCAAGGAGTATCTTTTAAAGGTTGCGACTTATTGGATTGAAGAGTTTGATATTGATGCTTGGCGTTTGGATGTGGCTAATGAGATTGACCATCAGTTCTGGAAGGATTTTCGTAAGGCAGTTTTAGCTAAAAAGCCTGATCTTTATATCCTAGGAGAAGTCTGGCATACGTCTCAGCCTTGGCTAAATGGAGATGAGTTCCATGCAGTCATGAATTATCCTTTATCTGATAGTATCAAGGACTATTTCTTACGAGGAATTAAGAAGACTAATCAGTTCATCGATGAAATCAATGGTCAGTCTATGTATTACAAACAGCAGATTTCAGAGGTTATGTTTAATCTCTTGGATTCGCATGATACAGAACGAATCTTGTGGACGGCAAATGAAGATGCTCAACTGGTCAAATCAGCTCTAGCCTTTCTCTTTTTACAAAAGGGAACACCGTGCATTTATTACGGAACCGAGTTAGCTTTAACCGGAGGACCAGACCCAGATTGTCGACGTTGTATGCCTTGGGAACGTGTATCAAGTGACAATCATATGCTGAATTTCATGAAGCAGCTGATTAATATTAGAAAACAAGCGTCATCAACCATTCAGCATGGCAAGTATAGCCTAAAAGAAATTAAAGCTGATGTAGTAGCCTTGGAATGGAAATACGAAGGACAGGTCCTCAAAGCTATATTTAACCAATCAAAAGATGATTATCTTTTAGAGAAAGAAGCAGTAGCACTAGCAAGCAATTGCCAAGAATTTGAGAATCGGCTTGTCATCTCTCCAAATGGATTTGTGATTTTATAAAGAGCAGTTAATTGAGATTATGCTCTTTTTCTCAACTTATGTAGTATAATAAGGCTAGTTACTAAACCTGCAAAAGGAGAAAGAGATGAAGAAATCAAGAAAATTAGCCACATTAGGAATCTGTTCTACCTTGTTTTTAGGCTTGGCTGCTTGTCAACAACATGCTACTTCTGAAGGGACGAATCAAAGGCAAACCAGTTCAGCGAAAGTTCCATGGAAAGCTTCATACACCAACCTAAACAATCAGGTAAGTACAGAAGAAGTCAAATCTCTCTTATCAGCTCACTTGGATCCAAATAGTGTTGATGCCTTTTTTAATCTTGTAAATGATTATAATACCATTGTCGGCTCAACTGGTCTATCAGGAGATTTCACTTCCTTTACTCACACAGAATACGATGTTGAGAAAATTAGCAACCTTTGGAATCAAAAGAAGGGCGATTTCGTTGGTACAAACTGCCGTATCAATAGTTATTGTCTTTTGAAAAATTCAGTCACTATTCCAAAGCTTGAAAAGAATGACCAATTGCTTTTCCTAGATAATGATGCGATTGATAAGTGAAAGGTCTTTGATTCACAAGATAAGGAAGAATTTGATATTCTATTTTCGAGAGTTCCAACTGAAGCAACGACGGATGTCAAGGTTCACGCTGAAAAGATGGAAACATTCTTCTCCCAGTTTCAATTCAACGAAAAAGCTCGAATGCTATCTGTAGTCTTACACGACAATCTGGATGGTGAATATCTGTTTGTAGGCCACGTTGGTGTTTTAGTGCCTGCTGATGATGGTTTCTTATTTGTAGAGAAATTGACGTTCGAAGAGCCCTACCAAGCGATTAAATTTGCCAGCAAGGAGGATTGCTACAAGTATTTAGGCACCAAGTATGCGGACTATACAGGTGACGGACTGGCTAAGCCTTTTATCATGGATAATGATAAGTGGGTTAAACTTTAATAGTGGTAAGATATGACAGTAATCCTAGGACATTTATATTTTTGATGAGTTAGTGGGTTATTTCAATCGTTAATAGCCAGAAAGTACGAAAAGAAGTATGAGAAGTGACTGAGGAGGAAGATTCATAATTAAAAATTAGGCCCTTCTTTACAGATTGCTCATATTTCCAAACAGCCCATTTGTAGTTTTATCTGGATTGGTATATAATTTAACGTATAGAAAATAGGAGGACTAATCGAATGGAATTAAAAGATTTTACAGAAAAAGAACAAGAAATGATTAAGAAGGGGCTTACGACGTCTAAGATTAGTGACAAGGAAACTGCTGAGAAAATTCTTGCACTAGTACCACAAGACTTGATTAAGCGAATCCCGTTTTTCGTCAGAAAACACGCTACGACACGTACGATTAAACGCATTTCAATTGAACACCCTGAACTTTACGCTGCAGCTCAAACAAGTGGCGAAATTCCAGAAAAAGAACGCGAAGAATTACGTCAGATTATCACAACTATCTTTGAACAAAAGATGAATAAACATAGTATTAAGTAATTGGATGAGAACATTTTTTATTGGCGGTTTGGGAAGCAATGTCTATCATAGCAAGGATTTTCTTCAAGAGCTAGATTCACAGGTCTATTTTCTAAATCCATATGAAAAGCATCTTCGAGATGAAACAGAATTGAAATCATGGTTTAAGAATGAGATTATAGAGGAAGAATCTATCTGTCTGATAGGTCATTCTCTTGGAGGAGATTTGGCTCGTTATCTCGCATCGGAATTTCAAGAAGTGAAAAAACTGATTCTTTTGGATGGTGGCTATCTAGATTTAGATAAGATTTTAACTTTAGATGTGGAATTAGAGGAAACTAAAAACTATATCAAATCTCAAATTATTTCAGACTTAGCTCTTCTTATTTCTAAAGAAAAATCTGAAGCAAAGCATTGGTCAGAAAATATGGAAAAAGCCGTAAGGCAGTCCTATCACTGGAATTCTGAGTATAATAGATATGAGTTAGCTATAAATTATGAAAATATAGAAGCGATTCTCCGCCTACGAAGAAAAATCCAAGCTTTTAAGAGAGAAGTGGGAGATACCTTGTTTATCAGTCCTTGCTATTTAAATGAAGCTACATGGAGAGAGGAAGCCTTAAAAGAATTGCCAGATTATTTTGATACTATTTTTCTAGAAAACGTTAGCCATGAAGTTTATACTGAAGCACCCAAAGAAATCGCTAGTATGATTAATGAGTGGCTCGCTTATTCTCAATGAGCTACTTGTATTGCTTGAAATGTTTTAAAATTTAAATCTACAAATCATTATCACTCATATAACAAAAAACGAACAGGCTCTTTTTCTGTCATTCAGAAGAGAACTTGTTCGTTTTGTCTTTTTATCTTTTAAAACACGCGATACACATAAGGATTTTCTGGTTTATCGACTTTGGTAAAGCTATCGATTTCCAAGGTTGGGAGGTTTTGCTTGAGTTCTTTATGATAGTGATTGACCAGTTTTCCTTTGACTGTTATCCAGGTGTTATTCTCATACTGACGGGTATTTCCCTTGGTCAGTAAGCCATACACACCAGAGTCTGCTATACAGTGAATAATGCCGAAGCGGAACAGAAATTGACTATTGGCATGACTGGGGTCGTTATAGACAAAGCCTGTGAACTGGACTGTCTTGCCCTCGAATTCATCTGGATAGTCGTAGATAGCTTCCATGACTTCCATATAGTTTTCGTTAGTGATCTGAATACTATCTTGGGACAAGTATTTATCCGCCGTAGTTCGCATTTCCTTTTCATAGGCTGATTTTGAAAAATAAGAACTAGTATCTGGTTTCAAATATTGGCTCGTCGTCCCTTCGCTTGTCTGGATGGCTTTATCCGTGCCTTCTGATAAGGGGAAATGATAGCCTTTGGCAGAAACGGTCTGAGAATCTAAACTAACAGTTGGAAAGGTTAAGCCGACGACAATCGGAATAGCCAGAAGAGCAACACTTGTCACCTTCACTAATCGACTGTTCAAATGACTGTGGGTTTTGACTTGTTTCATCCAGATATACAATTGAACGACTGCCAAGACAAAGGAAAGCACCATGGAAATATAGGCCAGATAGGAATAGTGCATGTTGATGTACTGGTTTAATTTGCCCGACAAATGGAGATAAATGGTCAGTTCAAAATAGCCAGCTAAAACTAAAAATCGAATCATAGTATGACTCCAATCAAGAGAGAATAGACTAAGACGACAAGAGTCACAATCATTATGAAGTGACTGATAAATCGTGCTTTCAAGTAATTTTTCATCATGAGAATATTTTTGATATCCAGCATTGGGCCAATCACCAGAAAGGCCAGAACTGGAGCCAAACCGAAACTCGAGAGTAGAGAAGCCCCGATAAAGGCATCCGCCTCACTACAGAGCGAAAGAAGAAAGGCCAAAAGCATCAAGAGCAGGATGGCAAAAAGAGGAGTCGCACTGATAGAGGTCAGAATCCGAGTCGGAACGTAAACTTGTATCACAGAAGCAAAGAGACAGCCAAATACCAAATAACGTCCCGTATCAAAAAATTCATCAATGGCCTGCACAAAGACTTGAAAAACTTTTTTTGCAGGGCTCAAGTGAGAAAAATTGTGCTCATGACAGGCCATACGATTTTCTTTTTGAATCGGTTCTTGCCAGAAAAATCCCAGAAAAATCCCAAGTATCACAGCTACAAGAATGGACCCCAGAGCTCGTAACAGAGCGATATGGAAGGAGTTGCCAAAGGCAGAATAGGTTGCAAAGAGAACAATAGGATTGATGACAGGTGCTGTCACAAGAAAGGGAACAGCCGTGTAACTGGGAACCTTCTTTTCCAGAAAACGATTGATAATGGGGACGATTCCACATTCACAAGAAGGGAAAAGTACTCCAACGAAGGTGCCAAAAAAGATTCTCCCCCAACGATTTCGAGGGAGAAAATGATAAACCTTGTCAGGTGTGATATAAACCTCAATCAGCCCTGAGACAATACTTCCGATCAGAACGAAGGGTAGGGCTTCAATGATTATAGAGAGAAAAATAGCCCCAGTCTGAAGCACACTAGACGGGAGTTGTTGGAAAGCAGTCATCTAGTTTTTCTTTTCTGCTTTGGCTTTTTTCTCTTTGTCATCAGGGAAAGTGACTTGTTTCAAATCAGGGAGTTTAGCAAACTCTTCAAACATCTTGTCCAAGTCGTCCGTTTTTGTAAATTTTACAGCCATAGGTGTACCTCGATTCTAAATTCTACCTCTATTATACTATTATTTTAAGGAAAAGGGAAAAGTTAAAATTGAGTATCTAACGAATAATAGAGCTTGATATATCCTGATATACACTATGATTGTGATATAATAGTTGTGGAATAACGGAGGAAATGATGGATCATGAAACAATCGGTCAGGTTACCGATGAAGTAAAAGAAATTTTTGATATTGTTCTTGAAGCGAGCGACATAAAGGTCAACAAAGACGGTTTGAGAAGCCATATGATAAAACGCCATCACAATGATGTGATTCATCATATTGAAGACCTGGAACTCATACTAAGGAACCCAGATTTCGTCGGGGTCAATCCACGAGAGAAAGACGCCAGTTTCGAATATGTAAAAAGATTTGATGATAATGTTCTTGTTTCCATCAAGTTACATAAAAGTGGAGATTTCTTTTATGTTCTGACCATGTATCGCTTACAAGATTTCAAGTTACAAAGTCGTATTAAGTCTGGGTAGATTGAGAAAGCTTGACAAAAAAATAGATAGTGCTAGAATAACATTAACGAAAGACATTTGAGGGCAGAAAGGTTCCTGCCGCACCTTGAAGAAGGTATCTGAGATGCTGGGTACACCGACCAGCCAAGTGTCCGTTATTTCAAAGGAGGGAGCTTAAATGCTCCTTTTTTGTTTAAAAATTTCAAAAAAGATTACACTCACCGCAGGCTCAGGCTTGCGGTTTTTTATTTCTCAAAAACACGCATTTTGGACGATTATAAACAGAAGTCTAAATCCTATTCTTCAAAAAAGCGTTTTCTTGAAGAATAGAGAGGAAGAATAGTGGCGCATTATTGTCAAAAATAAAAACAGTGAAATTAATCACTAGTCCTTTTGTAAACTATTAGAATTAAATTGCAACCTTCTGAATGAATAGAATATTGAAATGAAGTAAATTTATTTTCCAACTTATGTTTTAAAATTGTAAGAGCTAATTTGAAACGTATAGCTTGTGGTATAATAGATTCATGGATAAAAAATATGAAAAAATCTCCCAAGATTTGGGAGTGACGTTAAAGCAAATCGATACCGTTCTAAGTTTGACAGCTGAAGGGGCGACTATTCCCTTTATCGCGCGTTATCGCAAGGACATGACTGGTAGTTTGGATGAGGTGGCAATTAAGGCTATTATCGACTTGGATAAAAGTCTGACCAATCTCAATGACCGCAAGGAAGCTGTCTTGGCCAAGATTCAAGAACAAGGCAAGCTGACCAAGGAATTGGAAGAAGCTATCTTAGCTGCCGAAAAATTAGCAGACGTAGAAGAACTCTATCTTCCTTACAAAGAAAAACGTCGGACCAAGGCAACCATTGCTCGTGAAGCTGGGCTATTCCCACTTGCTCGCCTGATTTTGCAGAATGTAGCGGACTTAGAGAAAGAGGCTGAAAAGTTCGTCTGTGAAGGATTTGCGACTGGTAAGGAAGCCTTGGCTGGTGCAGTTGATATCTTAGTCGAAGCCTTATCGGAAGATGTGACACTGCGCGCCATGACTTATCAGGAGGTGCTGAGACACTCTAAACTCACTTCTCAAGTCAAGGATGAAAGTCTTGATGAAAAGCAGGTTTTTCAGATTTATTATGATTTTTCAGAGACAGTTGGAAATATGCAAGGCTATCGTACCTTGGCCCTCAATCGTGGGGAGAAACTTGGTGTCTTGAAGGTCGGTTTTGAACATGCGACGGACCGTATTCTTGCCTTCTTTGCTGCTCGTTTTAAGGTGAAAAATGCCTATATTGATGAAGTTGTTCAACAGTCAGTTAAGAAAAAGGTCTTGCCTGCTATAGAACGACGCATTCGGACAGAATTAACCGAAAAAGCAGAAGAAGGGGCTATCCAACTCTTTTCTGACAATCTGCGAAATCTCCTCTTGGTTGCTCCGCTGAAAGGGCGTGTGGTTCTAGGATTTGACCCTGCCTTTCGTACAGGTGCCAAGCTAGCTGTCGTTGATGCAACAGGAAAAATGCTGACAACTCAGGTTATTTATCCTGTCAAACCAGCCTCTGCTCGTCAAATCGAAGAAGCCAAGAAAGATTTGGCAGATTTGATTGGTCAATACGGCGTGGAAATTATTGCCATCGGTAATGGAACGGCCAGTCGTGAAAGTGAAGCTTTTGTGGCGGAAGTTCTTAAAGATTTTCCTGAGGTTAGTTATGTCATTGTAAATGAAAGTGGTGCTTCGGTCTATTCTGCCAGCGAACTTGCTCGTCAGGAGTTCCCAGACTTAACCGTTGAAAAGCGTTCTGCCATCTCTATCGCCCGTCGTTTGCAGGACCCCCTTGCTGAATTGGTCAAAATCGATCCTAAGTCAATTGGTGTCGGTCAGTACCAGCACGATGTCAGCCAGAAGAAATTGTCTGAAAGTCTGGATTTTGTCGTGGATACCGTGGTGAACCAAGTCGGTGTTAATATTAATACGGCCAGCCCAGCTCTTCTTTCACACGTAGCTGGACTCAATAAAACCATTTCTGAAAATATCGTCAAATACCGTGAGGAAGAGGGAAAAATCACTTCACGCGCCCAAATCAAGAAAGTTCCTCGTCTGGGTGCTAAGGCTTTTGAACAGGCAGCTGGTTTCCTTCGTATCCCTGAAAGTAGCAACATCCTTGATAATACAGGAGTTCACCCAGAAAATTACGTTGCCGTTAAGGAACTCTTCAAACGTTTAGATATTAAAGACCTAAACGAAGAAGCCCAAGGCAAACTCAAGTCGCTTTCAGTCAAGGAAATGGCGCAAGAGCTAGACCTTGGACCAGAAACTCTTAAAGATATCATTGCAGACCTTCTCAAACCAGGTCGAGATTTCCGTGATTCCTTTGATGCACCTGTGCTTCGCCAAGATGTCCTAGATATCAAAGATCTAGTGGTAGGCCAGAAGCTAGAGGGTGTGGTGCGTAATGTAGTTGACTTTGGTGCCTTCGTTGACATTGGAATTCACGAAGACGGCTTGATTCACATTTCCCATATGAGTCGCAAATTTATCAAACATCCTAGCCAAGTAGTGTCAGTCGGAGATTTGGTAACGGTTTGGGTTAAGAAAATCGATACTGAACGTGAAAAAGTCAATCTGTCGCTCCTCGCTCCAAATGAAACTGACTGATTACGTTAAGCAGGTTTCACTAGAAGACTTCGGCAAACCTTTTATCCATCATGTTCAGTGGAATAGGCGTCTACGTTCGACAGGTGGGCGATTTTTCCCCAAAGATGGGCATTTGGATTTTAATCCCAAGGTTTATCAGGAACTCGGTCTGGATGTTTTTAGGAAAATTGTCCGCCATGAACTCTGTCATTATCACCTCTATTTTCAAGGGAAGGGCTATCAACACAAGGATCGGGATTTTAGGGAACTTTTGAAAGCAGTGGATGGATTACGCTTTGTGCCCTCCTTGACAAATAGCCACTCTAAACCACTCAAACTTTATCGTTGTCAATCCTGCCAGCAAAGGTATCATCGCAAGCGTAGGATTGATACCAAACGCTATCGCTGTGGACTTTGTCGAGGTAAATTGCTACTAATAAATCAGCCTGAGGACTGATGAAAGCCGAGCCTACCCGTGATATACTATGTCTAACCTAGCAGAAAGAGGAAAAATCATGAACAGTAAATTTTATAAAATGAGACGAAATCGCATGATTTCAGGAGTTTTGGCAGGTCTGTCAGACAAGTGGAACTTTGATGTTACCCTTGTTCGTTTCTTGTTTGCCATTTTTACAGTTGCAAACTTTGGACTTGGCGTGATTATCTATATCATCCTAGCTTCTATCATGCCTACCAAGGAAGAAATCGAAGCAGAAATGTATGGAACAGGCCCACGAAAACGCAAAGAAGCCCAAGCCATTGAAGAAAATGATGGATGGTTTTGGTGAGGTAGAAACAGTTATTTTACTATTAGTCTGTAATTTCTAGTAATCTATTTTAACATTTCTTGAACCCTTGTATCCGCAAGGGTTTTCTTCTTGCATTCTTTTTATGGTAAAATATTTTTAATAAAATTTCTACATTTCCCTTAATCTTACAAAAATGTAAGATTAAAGTCTCTTTTGTAAGATTAGGTTATGGCAAGCAGTCTTTTTTTGATGTAAACTAGACTCATAAAAAACAAAGGAGTAACATCATGAAACAAATCTTACAGAAGAAAACAAGAAAACCAAGCCGCAAAGATATCGAGCGCGTTCAGTTGGGATGCGCTATGATGCAAGCTACATTTCATTTGATGGGATATTAAGAAAGGAGATTCTCATGACACTTTTAGATGTAAAACACGTTCAAAAAATTTATAAAACTCGTTTTCAGGGCAACCAAGTAGAGGCCCTCAAGGACATTCACTTCACCGTAGAAAAGGGTGACTACGTTGCCATCATGGGTGAGTCTGGTTCTGGTAAATCAACTCTTCTCAATATCCTAGCTATGCTGGACAAACCAACTCGTGGTCAGGTTTACTTGAACGGAACTGATACCGCAACCATTAAAAATTCACAGGCTTCTAGCTTCCGTCGTGAAAAATTGGGATTTGTCTTCCAAGACTTTAACTTGCTAGATACCCTATCTGTTAAGGACAATATCTTGCTTCCCCTTGTATTGTCAAGAAGACCCATTACGGAGATGATGAAGAAATTGGTGGTGACTGCTGAGAATCTAGGTATCAACCAATTGCAAGAGAAGTATCCTTACGAGATTTCTGGTGGGCAGAAACAGCGTGTAGCAGTAGCCCGCGCCATCATTACCGAACCTGAAATTCTCCTTGCGGACGAGCCAACAGGGGCTCTTGATTCCAAGTCATCTGCAGCCTTACTTGATGTCTTTGATGAAATCAATGAGCGTGGCCAAACCATTCTTATGGTAACCCACTCAACAGCAGCAGCTAGCAGAGCTAAACGTGTACTCTTTATCAAAGACGGCATTCTTTACAATCAAATCTACCGTGGAGAAAAGACAGAGCGTCAAATGTTCCAAGAAATCTCTGATACCTTGACTGTCATGGCAAGCGAGGTGAATTAGTATGTTTCGATTAACCAATAAGTTAGCGGTATCGAACTTGATTAAAAACCGCAAACTCTACTATCCTTTTGCGCTGGCTGTTCTCTTGGCAGTCACCGTGACCTATCTCTTTTACTCCCTAACCTTCAATCCTAAAATTGCGGAAATCCGTGGAGGTGAAACGATTCAAGCTACTCTTGGATTTGGTATGTTTGTCGTCACCCTTGCGTCAGCCATTATCGTCCTCTATGCCAATAGTTTTGTCATGAAGAACCGTTCCAAGGAACTGGGAATTTATGGCATGCTGGGCTTGGAGAAACGTCACCTGATCAGTATGACCTTTAAGGAGTTGGTTCTATTTGGAATTTTAACTGTTGGAGCAGGTATCGGTATTGGAGCCTTGTTTGACAAGTTGATTTTCGCTTTCCTACTCAAACTGATGAAATTGAAGGTTGAGCTGGTCGCTACCTTCCAAATGAATGTTGTCATTGCAGTACTTGTTGTCTTTGGTTTGATTTTCCTAGGCCTCATGTTTCTGAATGCCCTTCGAATCGCCCGTATGAATGCCCTCCAGCTCTCACGTGAGAAAGCTAGCGGTGAGAAAAAAGGTCGTTTCCTACCTCTCCAAACGATTCTTGGTTCGATTAGCTTAGGAATTGGCTATTATCTTTCCCTTACCGTAAAAGATCCCCTTACAGCCCTAACAACCTTCTTCCTAGCTGTTTTGCTGGTTATAATTGGTACCTATCTCTTGTTTAATGCAGGGATTACAGTCTTCCTACAAATTTTAAAGAAAAACAAAAAATACTATTACCAACCAAATAACCTTATCTCAGTGTCCAACTTGATTTTCCGTATGAAGAAAAATGCGGTTGGACTAGCAACTATCGCTATTTTGTCAACAATGGTCTTGGTAACCATGTCTGCAGCGACTAGTATTTTCAATGCCTCAGAATCCTTTAAAAAAGTGATGAATCCGCATGACTTTGGAATTACTGGACAAAATGTTGAAAAAGAAGATTTGGACAAACTCTTGAGCCAGTTTGCAAGTGACAAAGGTTATAGTGTCAAAGAGAAAGAAGTGCTTCGTTACAGTAACTTTGGTATTGCAAATCAAGAAGGAACCAAGTTAACCATTTTTGAAAGGGGACAAAATCGTGTCCAACCCAAAACAGTTTTCATGGTATTTGACCAAAAAGATTATGAAAATATGACTGGTCAAAAACTTTCTCTATCAGGGAATGAGGTCGGTCTTTTTGCCAAAAATGACGGACTGAAAGGACAGAAAGCTCTAACTCTAAATAACCATCAATTTTCTGTAAAAGAAGAATTTAATACAGATTTTATTGTGAACCATGTTCCAAATCAGTTTAATATTTTTACTACTGATTACAATTACCTTGTTGTTCCTAATTTGCAAACATTTTTAGACCAATTCCCAGATTCGGCTATCTATAATCAGCTGTACGGTGGTATGAATGTAAATGTCAGCGAAGAAGAACAACTCAAGGTCGCTGACGAGTATGATAAATACCTCGATCAATTTAATGCACAATTAAACACTGAAGGTAGCTATGTGTATGGTAGCAATCTAGCAGATGCTAGTGCTCAGATGAGTGCCCTCTTTGGTGGTGTCTTCTTTATCGGTATTTTCCTATCCATTATCTTTATGGTCGGAACCGTTCTGGTCATCTACTACAAACAAATTTCTGAAGGCTACGAAGACCGTGAACGCTTTATTATCTTGCAGAAAGTCGGTTTAGATCAAAAGCAAATCAAGCAAACCATCAACAAACAGGTTTTAACTGTTTTCTTCCTTCCTTTGCTTTTTGCCTTCATACATCTAGCCTTTGCCTACCATATGCTTAGTCTGATTTTAAAAGTGATTGGTGTAATAGATACGAATATGATGTTGATTGTGACCTTGTCTATCTGCGCTATCTTCCTCATCGCCTATGTGCTGATTTTCATGATTACTTCAAGAAGTTATCGCAAGATTGTCCAAATGTAAAAAAGATACCTCGACTTCAAAATCGAGGTATTTCTTGTATTCTAAATGCTGAAAAGTTGTCCGAGCAGGAAGGTAACTCCCATGGTCAAGAGACCAATAGCGAGGTTCCGAATCATAGCTGTTTTGGTTGGTGCTTTTCCAAGTCTGGCACTAGTGTAACCAGTGAGAAGAAGGGCCACACCGACGATAAGGACGGTAGCAGGGATACGGTATTCACTTGGGAAAATGGTAATTGAAAGCATGGGTGGTAAGCTACCAAGGAAAAAAGAAATAAAGCTAGAGATAGCAGCATGCCATGGATTGGTAAACTCTTCATACTCTATCCCATATTTTTCCTCTACCAAAGCCTTGAGCGGATTATTTAAAAAGGCTTTGTTGGTCAAGAGTTGAGCAGAGGTTTCACATTCTCCATTTTGGATATAGGCTGCATAGAGAGACTTTTTGGCTAGTTCCATATCTTGGTCTAGCAAGACTTGCTCACGCGCAACGGCTGCTTCCTCGGTATCTTTTTGAGTTGAAACAGATACATATTCTCCACCAGCCATCGAAAAGGCACCAGCTAAGATAGCTGCAAATCCTGATAAAAAGATAATCCAGATATTACTCGTAGCACTAGCAACCCCGATAACCACACCAGCAATGGAAATAATTCCATCATTGGCACCAAGAACACCCGCACGCAGGATATTTAAACGACCTGCAAAATTTGAATCAATTTCGTGATTTGTTTCTGACATATTATTCTCCTTTTTATCCAGTATAAAGGAAAAATATAGGGAAATCAATCTTTTAAAAGTATCTGAAAAAAGTTGCACGATTTTAATGAAAAGGGCTTTTCTGTTTAAGTTTTACCATTAAAACATGCTATAATAGTTGCAGAAAGGTTGGTATTTATGGCTAGGATATTGGTTATTGAAGACAATAGTGACATTCAAGAGATTTTACGAACACTTCTTACTGAGGAGCATGAGGTGATTCAAGCCTTTTCCGGTACAGAAGGAATCATGCGTTTTGACCAAGGTGGGATTGACCTCGTTTTGCTAGATATCATGCTTCCTGGGAAAAATGGGGATCAGGTTTTAAAAGTCATCAGGGAACAAAGTCAAACTCCAGTCATTATGCTGACGGCTTTGAGCGATAAGAAGTTAATCAGTCAATACCTCTTAGACGGTGCCAATGATTACATAGTGAAACCTTTTGATTTGGATGAAGTCTTTGCTAGAGTTACTGTTCAGTTACGCCAAAGTGTAGAAAAACAGTCTATGGAAATAGAAAAAACTGAAAATCTGCCACAAAACTTGAAAAATATCCAGTTTGATGCAGAAAGTTTTGAAATCAAAAATAGTCAGGAAACGATTCGCCTTGCTAAGAAAGAATGCTTGATTCTCCAAACTCTCCTTAAACACCCTAAAAAAATTTTTACCAAGGAAGAACTTTATGAATTTGTCTGGGAGGATAGCTACCTACCTGGAGATAATACTCTCAATACGCATTTGAGTAATCTTCGTAAAAAATTAAATCAGCTTGACCCAAATCAAGAATATATTGAAACCATTTGGGGAGTTGGGGTAAGATTAAAAGGAGATAAGCAATGACCTACATGATAATCTTTATCCTACTGGTACTCCTAATCATTTTATCGATTGCATTGATTCGCTACCATCTAGCACTTAAAAACTTGAGTCAACAGATTGAAGACAAGATTCTCACTGGTAGTATGAAAAGAGTCGGAATCAGCATTTTTTCCAAACATTTTTTACAGCTCTACCAGCAGATTGAGAATCTATTTCAGGAAGTAGAACAATCTCGGTTGGTGATGAAAAGGGAAAAGCAGACTCTGGATATGGCCATTAGCAATATTGCCCATGATATTCGGACGCCTCTGACTATCGCTTCAGGCTACACCCAACAATTGATAAAGTCTCCTGAAAAGCAAGCAGAAACCTTACAAAAAATCGCCCAGCATCTTGATTTAGTTTCCAAACGTTTGGAGGCTCTCCTAGAATATCGTCGTTTGATGGAAGGAGCTGTCAAACCGAAACTGGAAGAAGTGGATTTTTCAGCTTTTATTACCAAGAAGACTTTGGCTTATTATGATGTTTTTCAGGTGGCAAATATCACGCTTGATTTTAAGGTTGAAGCTGGTTTAACAACGAGGACTGATGAAGACTTGCTGGATCGAATTTTACAAAATCTGCTTGGGAATGTCCTCAAGCATGGCAAGGAAGAAGCGCGTCTATATTTGAGAAAGGAAAAGGAACAGCTTGTCTTAGAGATTGCAAACCTTGTCAAACAGCCCATCAAAAGAATAGAAAATCTCAGCAACCGTTTTTATTCTGAAAATCTATCAGATACTGAAGAATCCTCTGGTTTAGGCCTTTATATCACTGAGGAATTATGTCATCTTCTCGGTACAGAGATGAAACTGAGCACAGATGGGCAGTGGTTATCGGTTTTCATTTATTTTTAACGAAAAGAAACCTCCTCTGTAGGCTAGAGGAGGTCATTTTTTATAGACTTTTCTTTTTGAAAACTGCCAGTCCACTTAGATTAAAGATTAGAATAACAGCTAAGGTAACTATAAGGGTATAGAAAATGGATTCACTATTAGCAGTCATGGCATAGAAAAACTGCAATGATAAATATGGCAAAATTTTGATACTTGGGAAGATGAGCATTGGCATAGAAAGTAAGATAGAGCTGACCAAGTAACCAATAAATACTGCAAGATAAGAATGGCTAACATAGAGAATGAAGGAAACAATCGAAAGCCAAGCAAGGAGGCAAAGGAATTGAAGGGAAATGGTTATCAGTAGATTGCCAATAAAGCCATCAGGCATAGTTCCAAATCCATTTAAGATAGTTGCTGGAATAAAGGCAATCACAAGGCTGATGATAAGTTGCAAAAGTGCAATACAAGCCACTACAAAGGCTTTGGCAAGGAAAAACTCTGTACGAGAAACCCCTACTGTCAAACTATTTTTATAGAGCTTTCCGATTAAATCAACACCGAGAACTAGACAAGTTAGAATAATACAGAGAAAAACGAGGTTTGAACCTTGACTAGATGCGTTAATCAGGGCTTGTACACCGTCCCAACCATGGGTTGGAATTTCTGGCTCTTCTGTCTGGATTGCCATCAGATGGCCAGTAGCTCCTACAGTTGCGCCCATTAGCATGAGAGAAAAGAGAATGAACTCTGTAATCCAGAATCCTTTGGAACGGAAAAGACGGTAAAAGTCTGCTTGAATGGTATGTATCATGATTTTCCTCCTATTCTACCAATTGAGTGAAGTATTCTTCTAGGTTTTGACGGGCGTAGTAAATCTCGTCAATAGCGACATCTGCTAAGGTTAATTTCTTAAGAATCTGTTTGACATCTTGTTCCTGACCAAAAATGTGGATTTCGTTTTCTGAATTAACAACCTTGAACTGGAGCTGGATTTGTTCTTTCAATACTTGGCAAGCTTTCTCCTTATCAGCTGTCTTAAGCACAATATAATCCTCACTTAGTGTTTCAAATTCAGCTTTGCTGATTTCACGGATTATCTTGCCTTGATCTAGAATACCAAAGCGATTTGCTACGAGATAGAGTTCTGACAAGATATGACTAGAAATGAGAATGGTGATTCCTTTTTCTTGATTGAGCCGTTGAATCATCAGACGAAATTCTTTGATACCAATTGGATCAAGTCCATTGATAGGTTCATCTAAGATTAGGAAATCTGGTTTGGAGAGAAGGGCAATGGCGATACCAAGTCTTTGTTTCATTCCTAGCGAGAAATCACGAAAGACTTTTTTACCTGTATCTGACAAGCCTACATAGTCCAGCGTTTCTCGAATGACTTGATCAGCATTTGGAATATGACGAATCATACAGTAATATTTCAGATTTTGATAGGCTGTTAAGTGATTATGGGCTACAGGTGATTCGATCACTGAACCTACTCGAGATAGAGACTTGCTCCACTCATTTTCCGTTTTGCTGGAGAAGAGGGAAACAGTTCCTTTGTCCGCAAAGAGTAGTTGCGTAATGATTTTTATCAAGGTGGTTTTCCCAGCTCCGTTCTTCCCGATAAGTCCATAAATATCTCCCTCTCTTATCGTTAGATGAAGATCTTGAAGAATAGTTTGTTTGGCAAAGTTTTTGGACAATCCATGAATGTCAAGTACTGTTTTCATGATTCTCTCCTTTTGATTTATTTTGATAACTTTAGTATAAAGCATAGAAATCAAAGAAAGCTCAAGCATTTCTAAAGAGTTTCTAAAGTTTTAGGAATTCTTAAATATCAAAACCCAGTTGACATGAACTGGGCTTCTTAATTATAAAATATATTTCTCAATGGCACGCGCAACGCCGTCTTCTTCGTTGCTTGCTGTAACATCATCAGCTAGGGATTTGACATAATCGCTGGCATTTCCCATTGCAATCCCAAGCCCTGCAAATTGGAGCATTTCGATATCGTTATTGGCATCGCCCATGGCCATAATCTCTGAAGAATCAATCTTCAAAATCTCAGCCAAGCGTGATAGAGCAGTAGCCTTTGTCGTACCAAGTGGCATAGCTTCATAAATGACAGGTTGCGAACGAACACCGCTAAATCGTTGGCAGAGTTCCTCAGCAAACCGCTGCTCAAAATCGTCTGTTTGACTATCTGTTCCTAAAAACATACCTTGGAACATACGGTACTTACCACTGGTAGCTTCCTCTAGTGAAATTTCAGTCAGGTCTGAAAAGACTAGCTCGGCATCGTTTTGAATGATTTCATTGGGCTTGCCACCGAGGACAAAATAATGCTTCTCATCAAAAAGAGTCAACTGAACATCACTTTTTTCAGCTAGGTCATAGAGGTATTCGATGTCTGCTGGACTAAGTTCTTGCCAGTCAACTAGTCCCCAGTCACTTGTCTGGTGAGTTGAACAACCGTTATTAACAATAACATACTCATTCTGGAGGTCAAGTCCCAGTTTTTGATAGTAGGGGAGGACACCAAAGAGCGGGCGTCCCGTACAAAGTACCAGTTTGACACCTTTTTCGATAGCTTGGTGAATAGCAGTAATGTGAGCTTGTGGGATTTCCTTGGCTTCATTGAGGAGGGTTCCGTCCATATCCAAGGCTAGTAGTTTAATCATAGGTCTTCCTTCTTTATCTTTTGGTATTATTATAGCATATAGACTATAAAATGTCTGACAGAATTGTAACATTCGACTTTCCTTTTCTTGAAAAACAAAATAAATTCTTATATAATATGTATACTTAATATTTAAGGAGAAAAAATGTCAAAGTATCACTTTAATTCAATTTACAAAAATGATGAAACAGAATCTACAGGCCTTCTTTTCATCAAAGTCTACAACAAGTGGGAAAGCAACTTAAAAAGAGTTTTGAAATCGCTTGGCCTCACTTTGCCCCAATTTATCGTTTTAACCTCGCTCTTGTTCCTGAGCAATAGAGAGGAATATGTAACGCAAGTTGATATTGCTCGGTTCACCGGTATGGATGTTATGACGGTTTCCCAGATTGTTAGACTATTAGAGAAGAAAGACTACATTAAACGTGATCAACATCCAAAGGATAGTCGGGCAAAACTGGTCTCAGTGACGAAGTCTGGCGCAGAGAAGGTCAATCATGCTTTACCCTTAGTAGAGGGGATTGATGAAGAATTTTTTGAAAAACTTTCTAACGATAGAGAAGGTTTTAATCGCATGTTAGTAGAGTTGGAGGATAAAAATGCCTAGATATTGGGTCGGAGTTGTTTCGAAGAACCATGTTTTAAGAGGAGTTGAAGGGAATTTTTGCCAGGTCTGTCATGGAAAGGGTGGCCCCTTAAATCGTATGAAAAAAGGCGACTACCTTTTATACTATAGTCCAAAATACGATATGAATGGTCAAGATAAGTTACAGGCTTTTGTGGCCGTAGGTAAAATTATAGATGACAAAGCCTATCAAGTAGAGCAATTTGAAGGATTCTTTCCCTTTAGACGAAATGTCGAGTATTATCTACCAGTCAAAGATTGTTCCATAGAAATAGCTAGACAGCATCTTGAATGGAGAGACTATACTTCTCGACTTCGTTATGGACATTTTGAAGTTTCTAAAGACTTTTTCCTCTATATCTTTCATCATATGAAAGTGGATGATGAAGTATGATTGATTTGCTAGTTAAATGATTATCAACAAGAATTTTGGATTTGGACTGTGAAGCGAACTTTGCTATAATAGAGTAAGAAACTTTGATAAACCAAACGAGGCTGAGATGAAATTACTTTATACTGATATTCGGACTTCTTTGACAGAAATCCTAACCAGAGAGGCGGAGGAGCTGATTGCTGCTGGCAAGCGGGTCTTCTACATCGCCCCTAACTCTCTTTCTTTTGAAAAGGAACGCGCCGTGCTGGAATGCTTGTCACAGCAGGCTTCTTTTGCGATTACCGTCACGCGCTTTGCGCAGATGGCTCGTTACCTGATTTTGAATGACCTACCTGTCAAAACCAGTCTAGATGACATCGGTCTTGGGATGGCCTTTTATAAATGCCTTGCCGAACTTGATCCTAAGGATTTACGTGTTTATGGAGCTATCAAGCAGGATCCTCAATTTATCCAGCAGTTGATTGAGCTTTACCATGAGATGACCAAAGCTCAGATGAGTTTTTTGGACTTGGAGAGTTTGACGGATGAGGACAAGAGGGCCGATTTACTCTTGATTTTTGAGAAAGTAACGGCCTATCTTAACCAAGGGCAGTTAGCTCAGGGAAGTCAGTTATCCCATTTGATTGAGGCTATTGAGAATGACAAAGTAAGTAGTGATTTTAGCCAGATTGCCTTAGTCATTGATGGATTTACTCGTTTTTCTGCTGAGGAAGAACGAATTGTGGACCTACTTCATGACAAGGGTGTTGAGATTGTCATTGGAGCTTATGCGAGTAAGAAATCTTATACCAGTCCATTCTCTGAAGGCAATCTCTATCAAGCCAGTGTGGAGTTTCTCCATCATCTAGCCTTTAAATACCAAACACCTGCCCGGGATTATTCTCAAACTCATGAGAAGATGGATAGCTTTGACAAGGCCTCTCGTTTGCTGGAGTCTTCTTATGACTTTTCAGAACTTTCCTTGGAAATTGATGACAAGGACCGTGAAAACTTACAAATCTGGTCTTGCTTGACGCAAAAGGAGGAGTTGGAGCTAGTAGCCCGTAGCATTCGTCAGAAATTACATGAGAACTCAGACCTGAGCTACAAGCATTTTCGGATTCTCTTGGGCGATGTAGTTTCTTATCAATTATCTCTAAAAACGATTTTTGACCAGTATCAGATTCCTTTCTATCTTGGTAGAAGCGAATCCATGGCTCACCATCCCTTGACACAGTTTGTCGAGTCTATTTTGGCTTTAAAACGCTATCGTTTCTGTCAGGAGGATTTGATTAATCTCCTCAGAACAGGTTTGTATACTGATCTTAGTCAGGCTGATATTGATGCTTTTGAGCAATATATCCGCTATCTTGGTATCAATGGCTTGCCAGCCTTTCAGCAAGCCTTCACCAAATCCCACCATGGAAAATTTAATCTGGAACGTTTAAATGCTCTTCGTCTGCGTATTTTAACACCTCTTGAAACCCTCTTTGCCAGTCGAAAACAGAAGGCTGAAAATCTCTTGCAAAAGTGGAACTCTTTTCTAAAAGAAGGAGCTGTGACCAAGCAGTTACAAGATTTGACAGCCACCATGGAAGTTCTTGAACAGGAAAGACAAGCTGAAGTTTGGAAGGCTTTCTGTCATGTTTTAGAACAATTTGCGACTGTTTTTGCTGGTTCACAGGTTAGTCTAGAGGACTTTCTAGCCTTGCTCCATTCTGGAATGAGTCTATCTCAGTATCGTACTATTCCAGCGACAGTGGATACTGTTCTGGTGCAGAGTTACGATTTGATTGCGCCTTTGACAGCTGACTTTGTTTACGCTATTGGTCTGACTCAGGATCATTTACCAAAAATCGCACAAAACACCAGTCTTTTGACAGACGAAGAAAGGCAAAGCTTAAACCAGGCGACCGAAGAAGGCGTTCAATTGCTGATTGCCAGTAGTGAAAACCTCAAGAAAAATCGCTATACTATGCTTTCCTTGGTTAATTCTGCTCGTAAAGAGTTAATCTTGTCAGCTCCAAGCCTTTTTAACGAAAGTGAAAGTAAGGAGTCAGCCTATCTTCAAGAACTGGTCCATTTTGGATTTAGTCGAAAAGAGAAGAGGATGAATCACAAGGGGCTGTCTAAGGAAGATATGGGGTCCTATCACAGTCTTTTGTCCAGTCTGGTTTCCTATCACCAGCAGGGCGAGACGAGTGATACTGAGCAAGATTTGACCTTTGTCAAGGTTCTGGCGCGTGTCATGGGTAAAAAACTAGGCCAGCAAGGTCTGGAGAATCCAGTCCTCCCAACCAGTCCAAGCAGTAAGCAGTTGGCTAAGGACACCTTACAAGCTCTCTATCCTGCTGAACAGGAGTTTTACCTGTCTACCTCTGGTTTGACAGAGTTTTACCGAAACCAATACAGTTATTTCCTCCGCTACGTTTTAGGCTTGCAAGAGGAATTACGTCTACGTCCTGATGCCCGTAGTCACGGAAATTTCTTGCACCGTATCTTTGAACGCGCCTTACAGTTGCCTAACGAAGATTCCTTTGACAAACGTTTAGAACAAGCTATCCAAGAAACCAGTCAAGAACGTGAATTTGAGGCTATTTATCAGGAAAGTTTGGAAGCCCAGTTTACCAAGGAAGTTTTGCTTGATGTTGCACGAACGACTGGCCACATTCTCCGTCATAATCCAGCCATCGAAACCATCAAAGAGGAATCGAATTTCGGTGGGAAAGAGCAAGCCTTTATTCAATTGGACAATGGTCGCAGTGTTTTTGTACGAGGTAAGGTTGACCGCATTGACCGATTGAAAGCTGATGGAGCGATTGGAGTGGTAGACTACAAATCCAGTCTGACTCAGTTCCAATTTCCTCATTTCTTTAATGGGCTTAATTCCCAACTGCCAACCTATTTAGCTGCCTTAAAAAGAGAAGGGGAGCAGAACTTTTTTGGTGCCATGTACTTGGAAATGGCTGAACCAGTCCAATCTTTGATGGCCGTTAAAAGTCTGGCAGGTGCAGTAGTAGAAGCTAGCAAGTCTATGAAATACCAAGGGCTCTTTTTAGAAAAAGAAAGCAGTCATTTGGGTGAATTTTACAATAAAAACAAGGCCAATCAGCTGACGGATGAGGAATTCCAGCTCCTATTGGACTACAATGCCCATCTTTACAAGAAAGCAGCTGAGAAAATTTTAGAAGGTCAGTTCGCCATTAATCCTTATACTGAAAATGGCAGAAGTATTGCACCGTATGTTCAGCAACATCAAGCCATCACAGGATTTGAAGCCAATTACCACTTAGGTCAAGCCCGTTTCCTAGAAAAGTTGGACTTAGCTGATGGCAAGCGTTTGGTCGGAGAAAAACTCAAGCAAGCTTGGTTTGAAAAAATAAGAGGGGAGTTGAATCGATGAAGCCCATTCCCTTTTTAACTGAGGAGGAGATTCAAAAATTGCAAGAAGCAGAAGCAAATTCGAGCAAGGAACAAAAGAAAACTGCCGAGCAAATCGAAGCTATCTACACTTCTGGCCAGAATATTCTAGTCTCAGCATCGGCTGGTTCTGGGAAAACCTTTGTCATGGCCGAGCGTATTCTGGACCAATTAGCGCGTGGTGTCGAAATTTCTCAACTCTTTATCTCAACCTTTACCGTCAAGGCTGCGACTGAACTCAAAGAACGTTTAGAGAAAAAAATCAGCCAACAAATCCAAGAAAGTAGAGATGTTGACCTCAAACAACACTTGGGTCGTCAGTTGGCAGACCTACCCAACGCAGCCATCGGTACCATGGACTCCTTCACACAAAAGTTCCTTGGTAAACATGGCTATCTGATTGATATTGCACCTAATTTCAGGATTTTACAAAACCAGAGCGAGCAACTCCTTCTAAAAAATGAAGTCTTTCATGAGATCTTTGAAGCCCATTATCAAGGCAAACAGAAAGAGACCTTTAGTCATTTGCTGAAAAACTTTGCTGGGCGCGGCAAGGATGAACGGGGGCTACGCCAGCAAGTCTATAAAATCTATGACTTCCTCCAATCCACCAGCAATCCTCAGAAATGGTTAAGTGAATCTTTCCTCAGAGGCTTTGAAAAAGCTGATTTTAACAGTGAAAAAAACAAACTTACTGAGCAAATCAAACAAGCCCTTTGGGATTTGGAAAGCTTTTTCCGTTATCATCTGGATAATGATGCCAAGGAGTTTGCAAAGGCTGCTTATCTAGAGAATGTTCAGTTGATTTTAGATGAAATTGGATCATTGAATCAGGAGTCCGATAGTCAGGCTTATCAAGCAGTGCTTGCGCGTGTTGTCGCCATTTCGAAAGAGAAAAACGGTCGAGTTCTGACTAATGCCAGCCGTAAGGCTGATTTGAAGCCACTGGCCGATGCCTACAACGAAGAAAGAAAGTCCCAGTTTGCTAAACTAGGACAACTAGCAGACCAGATAACGATTCTCGACTATCAAGAACGTTATCATCAAGACACATGGGAACTAGCTAAAACCTTCCAAGCCTTCATGAGTGACTTTGTGGAGGCGTATAGTGAACGTAAGCGCCAGGAAAATGCCTTTGAATTTGCTGATATCAGCCATTACACCATTGAGATTTTAGAGAAATTCCCTCAAGTCCGTGAGGCTTATCAGGAGCGCTTCCATGAAGTCATGGTCGATGAGTATCAGGATACCAACCATATTCAAGAACGGATGTTGGAATTGCTGTCTAATGGTCACAATCGCTTTATGGTGGGGGATATCAAGCAGTCCATCTACCGATTCCGTCAGGCAGATCCCCAGATTTTCAATGAAAAATTCCAACGCTATGCACAAAATCCCCAAGAAGGCAAGCTGATTTTGCTTAAAGAAAATTTCCGTAGTAGTTCAGAAGTGCTTTCAGCAACCAATGATGTTTTTGAGCGTCTCATGGACCAAGAGGTCGGCGAAATCAACTATGATAACATGCACCAGCTTGTTTTTGCCAATACCAAACTGACTCCCAATCCTGACAACAAGGCAGAGTTTCTCCTCTACGACAAGGATGACCTAGGTGAGGAAGAAGAGGATCAGGCAGAAACGAAACTCACTGGTGAGATGCGCTTAGTCATCAAGGAGATTCTGAAACTTCATCAGGAAAAAGATGTTGCCTTTAAAGAAATTGCTCTTCTGACCTCCAGCCGCAGTCGTAATGACCAGATTCTCCTCGCCCTGTCTGAGTACGGGATTCCTGTCAAAACCGACGGAGAGCAAAACAACTATCTCCAATCCCTAGAAGTGCAAGTCATGCTAGACACCCTTCGTGTCATTCACAATCCCCTGCAAGACTATGCCTTGGTTGCTCTTATGAAGTCTCCAATGTTTGGCTTTGATGAGGACGAGCTAGCACGTTTGTCCCTTCAGAAAGCAGAGGATAAAGTCCAGGAAAATCTCTATGAGAAACTAGTCAATGCACAAAAACTGGCTAGCAGCCAGAAAAACTTGATTCACACCGCTCTAGCTGAGAAACTAAAGCAATTCATGAATATCTTGGATTCTTGGCGTTTGTATGCCAAAACTCACTCCCTTTATGACTTGATTTGGAAGATTTACAATGACCGTTTTTACTACGATTATGTTGGAGCTTTGCCAAATGGTCCTGCTAGACAGGCCAATCTCTATGCCCTAGCTTTGAGAGCAGACCAGTTTGAAAAAAGTAATTTCAAGGGCTTGTCTCGTTTTATTAGCATGATTAACCAGGTCTTGGAAGCCCAGCACGATCTTGCAAGCGTGGCCGTCGCACCGCCAAAAGATGCAGTAGAGCTCATGACCATTCACAAGAGTAAAGGGCTGGAGTTTCCTTACGTCTTTATCCTCAATATGGATCAAGATTTCAACAAGCAAGACTCTATGTCAGAAGTCATTCTCAGCCGTCAGAATGGTCTTGGTGTCAAATATATTGCCAAGATGGAGACAGGAGCAGTGGAAGCTCACTATCCTAAAACCATCAAACTCTCCATTCCTAGTCTGACCTATAGACAGAACGAAGAGGAATTACAGATGGCAAGCTATTCTGAGCAAATGCGCCTCCTTTATGTTGCCATGACGCGGGCTGAGAAAAAGCTCTATCTTGTCGGTAAGGGTTCTCGTGAAAAGTTGGAATCCAAGGAATACCTAACAGCTAAAAATGGAAAACTAAACAGCAACACAAGACTTCAAGCAAGGAATTTCCAAGATTGGATTTGGGCTATCAGCAAAGTGTTTGCAAAGGATTATCTCAATTTTAGTTATCGTTTTGTTGGTGAAGATCAGCTGACTAGAGAAGCCATCGGAGAGTTGGAAAACAAGAGCCCTCTCCAAGCTAGCTCTCAAGCAGACAATCGTCAGTCAGAAACCATTAAAGAAGCTCTTGAAATGCTGAAAGAAGTGGAAGTATATAATACTCTTCACCGCGCAGCTATTGAACTTCCTAGTGTTCAAACCCCAAGTCAAATCAAGAAATTCTACGAACCAGTTATGGATATGGAAGGTGTCGAGATTGCAGGTCAAGGCCAGTCAGTAGATAAGAAAATCAACTTTGATTTGCCAGATTTTTCAACCAAAGAAAAGGTAACAGGAGCTGAAATTGGTAGTGCCACCCACGAACTGATGCAGAGAATGGACCTCAGTCAGCGACCAACGCTTGCTAGCCTGACAGAAACTCTCAAACAAGTTCAAACCAGCCCAGCTGTCAGAGACAAGATTAATCTTGCGAAAATTCTTGCATTCTTTGACACAGCACTCGGTCAGGAAGTTCTTGCCAATACCTACCATCTTTATCGCGAGCAACCTTTCTCCATGCTCAAACGAGACCAAAAGAGTCAAGAAGACTTTGTTGTCCGTGGAATCTTGGACGGCTATCTGCTTTATGAGGACAGAATTATTCTGTTCGACTACAAGACAGACCGCTATGATGAACCAAGTCAACTCATAGACCGCTATCGTGGTCAGTTAGCCCTATACGGAGAGGCTTTATCTCGAGCCTATTCGATTGAAAATATTGAAAATTACTTGATTTTACTCGGTAAAGAAGAGGTTCAAGTTGTGAAAGTATAATCTAGAAAGGAGATCTCATGACACTTCCAGTTAGAAAATCCCTACACGATGCGGTTTTACAGGCTTCAAAAGCTGATACTTGGGAACAAGCTACCAAGGAATGGAATGAAGTTTCCTTGATTTTTAACGGTATCGGCCGTAGCAATTGTGTCTGTGGAAATGCCATCAAGTACGCCTACGAACTCTTTAATGGTGTCACAAGCCAACGCCTCTTTCCGATCGGTAGCGATTGTGTTCGGCATTTTCATCGATTAAGCCTTGACCAGCAACTAGAAGAGGAAGAAAAACTGCTCAGAAAGGTTGAAAATCTGACCAGAAAAGCCCAGAAAAAGGAGAAAATCAAGGTCAATAAAAGTGACTTTGACGAGCGACTTCTAAAATGGCTCTGGGAAAAAGGTGTTTTCAAACCCAATCGTGGCAATCAATTCTCACCTGAGAGAGACTACCAGCTCTTCCTAGAAGTCTTTCAAGGAGGAAGTTGGACCAAAGCGGAGCCAAAGAAAAAGGCTCGGATGGAAGAAGTCCTTGAAAAGTGTATCAAACCCTTTTTACTTGGAAAACCAGATGACCAACTCTACCTTGTCAAGCTAGGTAAGGAGAAAATCGACTACGAACAAGAACTCCGTATCCAAGCAGAGAAAGAGCGCAAGAAGAGGGATAAAATCGCCAAGCAGTATGCAGACAATCTGGTTCTAGCCATGGGACCAGCAGAGCGTGCCTACCAAGATTACTTTGGCTTTACAGAGACCCTGACTCAAGAAGAACGCAAGTGGGAGAAAATACTTTTTGGTAAAAATAGAACAGAACGGGCTATCAAGGCCAAACAATACCAAAAAGATCTGGAAAAAGACCAACGAATTGCCAGTCAGGATCCAATTGAAAGAAAACAGAAGCAGATCTGGCTCCTCAATTCCTATTTTCGTGAGCTTCCAGAAGAAAAAGCCAGATTTGCTCGGCTCTTATTAGAATATCGAAAGAGTGGAGAAGTGCCTTTTTCAACTGAATACCTGTCAGACCATCTGCTCGACTTTTTCTATAAAATGAAAGCTTTTGAGTTTGAAATTGCACCAGAACAAGTCCGAGATTTTCTAAAAGAAAGCCTTCAGGCAGATCATCTATCCTCAGCACAAGAAAGCTGGATAGAAGGAATTCTTCTCAACTGCATCAAACCATTTTTAGAACGATTATTGATATGAGTAACACCTACCGTGGAAATTCCATGGTGGGTTACATTTTATCCCCAAAAAATAATAGGGAGTTTCAAAACTACTGCTTGGTATTTTATATATAAAACAAAGTATGAAAGCGTATCTCAATTTTAAGACTTTTTGGTAAATTAAGAGTATAATTAAAGTGTGATGCCTTTTTTATAGATAATACACTAATATATTAAAGGTCTTCGTAACATAAATATAAATTTTATTTCAAGGAGGAATCATGGAAAAGTATTTTGGTGAAAAACAGCAGCGTTTTTCATTTAGAAAATTATCAGTAGGACTTGTATCTGCGACGATTTCAAGTTTATTTTTTATGTCTGTATTAGGTAGTTCATCTGTAGAAGCTCAAGAGACTAAAGGTGTTCACTATAAATATGTGACAGAGTCAGAGTTATCATCAGAAGACAAGAATCAGCTCGTTTATGATATTCCGACATACGTGGATAATGATGATGAAACTTATTATCTTGTTTATAAATTAAGTTCCCAGAATCGACTAGGAGAATTGCCAAATACTGGAAGCAAGAATGAGATGCAAGCCTTAGTTGCTGGTGCTAGCTTAGCAGCTCTGGGAATTTTAATTTTTGCTGTTTCTAAGAAAAAAGTTAAGAATAAAACGGTATTACATTTAGTATTGGTTGCAGGAATAGGAAATGGTGTCTTAGTTTCAGCTCATGCTTTAGAAAATAATCTCTTACTGAACTATAATACTGACTATGAATTAACCTCAGGAGAAAAATTACCTCTTCCTAAAGATATTTCAGGTTACACTTATATTGGATATATCAAAGAGGGAAACATAACTGCTGAATCTAAAGTAAGCAATCAAGAGAAATCAGCAGCCACTCCTATAAAACAACAAAAGGTGGATTATAGTGTTACACCAAATTTTGTAGAGAATCCATCAAAGGTACAAACTATTCAGAAAGAAAAACTTGTTTCTTCAACTAAATCCACAGAAGTCCAAGTAGTTGAAAAACCTCTCTCTACAGAATTAACCAATCCAACAAAAGAAGAGAAACAATCTTCAGATTCTCAAGCACAATTAGCCGAACATAAGAATCTAGAAACTAAGAAAGACGAGAAGGTTTCTCCAAAAGAAAAGACTGGGGTAAATACACTAAATCCACAGGATGAAGTTCTATCAGGTCAGTTGAACAAACCTGAACTCTTATATCGTTACGAAACTATAGAAACAAAAATAGATTTTCAAGAAAAAGTTCAGGAGAATTCTGATTTAGCTGAAGGAACTGTAAGAGTAAAACAAGAAGGTAAATTAGGTAAGAAAGTTGAAGTCATCAGAATATTCTCTGTAAACAAAGAAGAAGTTTCGCGAGAAATTGTTTCAACTTCAACGACTGCGCCTGTTACAAGAATAGTCGAAAAAGGTACTAAAAAACCTCAAGTTATAAAGGACCAACCTGAGACTGGTGTAGAACATAAAGACGTACAGTCTGGAGCTATTGTTGAACCAGCAATTCAGCCTGAATTACCAGAAGCTGTAGTAAGCGATAAAGGCGTACCAGAAGTTCAGCCGGAGTTGCCAGAAGCTGTAGTAAGTGATAAAGGTGTACCAGAAGTTCAGCCGGAGTTGCCAGAAGCTGTAGTAAGTGATAAAGGTGTACCAGAAGTTCAACCAGCGTTACCAGAAGCTGTAGTAAGCGATAAAGGCGTACCAGAACAGGTAGCTCCACTACCAGAATATACAGGTGTACAAGCCGGAGCGATAGTTGAACCTGAAAAAGTTGAACCGGAATATGCTGGAGTACAAGCTGGCGCTGTAGTAGAACCAGAACAAGTGGCACCCCTACCAGAATATACAGGCGTACAAGCTGGAGCGGTCGTTGAGCCGGAACAAGTAGCACCCCTACCAGAATACACAGGAGTCCAGGCTGGAGCAATAGTAGAACCAGAGCAGGTAGCACCCCTACCTGAATACACAGGGGTACAGGCTGGAGCTATTGTTGAACCGGAGCAAATTGCACCACTACCTGAATACACAGGTCCACAGGCCGGAGCAATATTAGAACCAGAGCAGGTAGCACCACTGCCAGAATATAAGGGGAATATTGAGCAATTAAAACCTGAAACTCCGATTGAGAAGCCGAAAGAAACAAATCCAGAGAAAACACTTGAATTAAGAAATGTTTCAGATCTGGAGTTATATAGTCAGACCAATGGTACTTACAAACAACATATTTCTTTGGATAGTGTTCCAAGTAATCCAGACACTTACTTTGTAAAGGTTAAATCTTCGTCATTTAAAGATGTCTATTTACCAGTTGCTTCAATAACTTCGGAAACAAAAAATGGTCAGACAGTTTATAAAATTACAGCCAAAGCTGATAAACTGCAACAAGAGCAGGACAATAAATATGTCGACAATTTCAGTTTCTATCTTTCTAAGAAGGCTACAGAGGAAACGACAAACTTTACTTCCTTTAGTAATCTAGTTGAAGCTATAAATCGGAATCCTGCTGGAACTTATCATCTAGCATCTAGCCTAAACGCCAACGAAGTAGAATTAGGCCAAGATGATAGATCTTATATAAAGCAAACATTTACAGGTCAATTAATCGGTGAAAAAGATGGCAAACATTATGCTATTTACAATTTGAAAAAACCTTTGTTTGAAAACTTGAGTAGCGCTACAGTAGAAAAACTGAGTCTGAAAAATGTCTCTATTTCAGGGAAAGATGATATCGGTTCACTGGCATATGAAGCCCAGAATGGTACAAAGATTAAACAAGTTCATGTCGATGGTGTTCTAGCTGGTGAACGTGGTATCGGTGGTTTGCTGGCTAAGGCTGAGCAATCAAGCATCACAGAGAGCAGTTTCAAGGGAAGAATTGTCAATACCTATGAAACGACTGCCGCCTATAATATCGGTGGTCTGGTCGGTCATTTGACAGGAAGAAATGCTTCGATAACTAAATCTAAAGCGTCAGTAGATATTTCGTCAAACACAAATAGTTCAGATCAGACCGTTGGCGGTCTTACCGGTCTTGTTGACAAAGATGCTCATATCCAGAATAGCTATGCTGAGGGGAATATTAACAATACTAAGCCCTTTGGAAAAGTAGCCGGTATAGCAGGAAATTTATGGGACCGAGAATCTAATAATGAAAATCATGCTGGAATGTTGACCAATGTTCTAAGTGATGTCAATGTAACTAACGGAAATTCCATTACCGGTTACCACTATACTGGAATGAAGGTGATGGACACATTCAGTAGTAAAGCGAACAGAGTCTACAATGTCACCTTGGTCCAGGATGAGGTCGTCAGCAAGGAATCCTTTGAAGAAAGAGGAACAATGCTAGATGCTTCCCAAATCGCAAGCAAAAAATCAGCCATTAATCCTCTCACTCTACCAACAGTGGAGCCTCTTTCAACAAGTGGCAAAAAAGAAAGTGATTTTTCTAAGGTAGCCAATTATCAAGCTAAGCGAGCCTTGGCTTATAAGAACATTGAAAAATTGTTACCTTTCTATAACAAGGCAACCATCGTCAAATATGGAAATCTGGTCAATGAGAACAGTCTTTTATATCAGAAAGAACTCTTGTCAGTAGTCATGATGAAGGATAACCAAGTCATCACAGACATTGTTTCCAACAAACAGACTGCAAACAAACTCTTGCTGCACTACAAGGATCATTCATCTGAAAAACTCAATCTCAAGTACCAGTCTGATTTTGCCAAATTAGCAGAATATAGTCTAGGAGATACAGGTCTTCTCTATACACCAAACCAATTCTTGTACGACCAAAACTCTATCATCAAGCAAGTCTTACCTGAATTGCAGCAGGTGTCCTACCACTCAGAGGCTATCAGAAAGACACTCGGTATTTCTCCAAAAGTGAAACTAACGGAGTTATATCTTGAAGAACAATTTGGCAAAACGAAAGAGCATTTAGCAGATAACTTGAAAAAACTTCTATCTGCTGATGCAGGTTTAGTTACAGACAATAAAGTAATGACGGGTTATATTGCAGATAAAATCAAGCGTAACAAGGAAGCCTTGCTACTTGGTATGAGCTACCTAGAACGCTGGTATAACTTTAGTTATGATAAAGTGAGTGCAAAAGATCTTGTAATGTACCATCTAGATTTCTTTGGCAAAGGAAATGCTTCTCCGTTAGATACCTTAATAGAGTTAGGTAAATCAGGATTTAATAATCTTCTTGCCAAGAACAACGTTGATACTTATGCTATTAGTTTAGCTAGCCATCATGGAACGAAAGATTTATTTAACACGCTTGAAAATTACCGAAAAGTCTTTCTACCAAACACAAGCAACAATGACTGGTTTAAAACTCAGACCAAGGCTTACATCGTTGAAGAAAAATCTAATATTCCAGAAGTGAAAGCCAAGCAAGAAAAAGCAGGAAGCAAGTATTCTATCGGTGTCTATGATCGCATCACTAGCGACAGTTGGAAATACCGTAATATGGTACTACCTCTACTTACATTGCCAGAAAAATCAGTCTTTGTTATCTCGACTATCTCTAGTCTAGGATTTGGTGCTTATGATCGTTACCGCAATAGTGACCATAAAGCGGGCAAGGGTCTCAATGACTTTGTTGAAGAAAATGCGCGTGAAACTGCCAAACGTCAACGAGATCACTACGATTATTGGTATCGTATTCTAGATAAGGAAGGGCGTGAGAAGCTTTATCGAAATATCTTGCTTTATGATGCCTATAAATTTGGATATGATCATACCGATGGAAAAGCCAAAACAGTAGCTGATTTTGATAGTCCAAATCCTGCAATGAAATATTTCTTTGGTCCTGTTGGAAATAAAGTTGGTCATAATGGACACGGTGCTTACGCTACAGGGGATGCAGTATATTATATGGGCTATCGAATGTTGGACAAAGATGGATCTATCACTTATACACATGAGATGACGCATGACTCAGATCAGGACATCTATCTTGGCGGCTATGGTCGAAGAAGTGGCTTGGGACCAGAGTTCTTCGCCAAAGGTTTATTACAAGCGCCAGACCATCCAGATGATGCAACTATAACCATCAACTCTATCTTGAAACATTCAAAATCAGATAGTACAGAAGGACAACGATTACAAGTACTCGATCCAACTACGAGATTTTCAGACGCAAAAGATCTTCAGAAATACGTACACAACATGTTTGATGTCGTTTATATGTTGGAATATCTCGAAGGAAAATCTATTACAGAGAATCTTACCGTTTATCAAAAAACGAAAGCTCTCAGAAAAATTGAGAATAAGTATGAGAAAGATCCAGCAGATGGAAATAACGTATATGCAACAAATGTTGTCAGAGATCTAACAGTAGAAGAAGCTGAAAAACTACGTTCATTCAATGATTTGATTGAGAATAATATTCTTTCGTCTAGGGAATATACTTCAGGTAAATATGAAAGAAATGGTTACTATACTATCAAACTATTTGCGCCGATTTATGCAGCATTAAGTAATGATGACGGAACGCCAGGTGACCTAATGGGACGTCGTATGGCCTATGAACTATTAGCTGCTAAAGGCTTTAAAGATGGTATGGTACCTTATATCTCAAATCAATACGAAGATGTTGCTAAACAAAATGGTAAAAAAATAACAATTTATGGTAAAGATCGAGGATTGGTTACAGATGAACTTGTCCTTCAAAAAGTATTTAATAGTCAATATAAAACTTGGACACAATTCAAGCAAGCTATGTATAAGGAACGTGTAGCTCAATTTGATAGACTGAATAAAGTTACTTTTAATGATACAACAAAACCTTGGACTAGTTTTTCTACGAAAACCATAAGTAGTGTTACCGAGTTGCAGCGATTAATGGATGAAGCTGTTCGAAAGGATGCAGATGAGAATAGATATTCTTGGAGTAATTACAAACCAGAATTTGACAGTGCAGTTCATAAGTTGAAGAGAGCAATCTTTAAAGCCTATCTTGATCAAACCGATGATTTTAGAAGTTCAATTTTTGAGAATAAAAAATAGTGTTTGCTATTAGGAAATAAAAAGTAAAGGTAGAGGATTATAATTGTCATTATTAAAAAAAGATAAATTTTCCATTAGGAAAATAAAAGGTATTGTTGGTTCGGTATTCTTGGGAAGTCTTTTATTCGCACCGTCAGTTGTTGGTGCATCGACTTATCATTACTTAGATTATAGTAATTTGACACAAACTGAACGTGATCAACTCAAACAAGGTAGACCTGACGAATCAAAAGAATCATATGCCTTAGTTTATGAGAAAGACGAACTACCAAATACTGGTCAATCACAATCCATTATGACTGTATTTGGTTTATTGACCATTGGTTGTCTTGTTATAATCATTACAAAAGATAAGAGAAATAAAAAAATAGCTACATTTTTGATTGTAGGGGCGGCAGGTTTAGTTACACTATCAACTGCTTCAGCACTTAATTTGAATGCTAACATCCATGAATCTGGACGTGATGGTGTGTTGCAAATTTCTGGTTACAGATATGTTGGTTACTTGGAGCTTAATGATAGAACTGTTTCGTCGGTTTCTCCGGTACCAACTGTTTCGACAGTTGAGCAGCCCAACGTTGTGACAGACAAAGGCAAACCTGAGATTCAACCAGCCTTACCCGAAGCTAAAGTTACAGAAAAGGGTGAACCCGCAGTTCAACCAGTGTTACCAGAAGCTGTAATAACAGATAAAGGTGAACCTGAGGTTCAAGCATCGTTACCCGAAGCAGTTGTAACCGACAAAGGCGAGCCTGAGATTCAACCAGCCTTACCCGAAGCTAAAGTCACAGAAAAGGGTGAACCGGAAGTTCAACCGGCCTTACCAGAAGCGGTGGTCACAGAAAAGGGTGAACCTGAAGTTCAACCGGCCTTACCCGAAGCTAAAGTCACAGAAAAGGGTGAACCGGAAGTTCAACCAGCGTCGCCAGAAGCTGTTGTGACTGAAAAAGGAGAACCTGAAGTTCAACCAGCGTTGCCAGAAGCTGTTGTGACTGAAAAAGGGGAACCTGAAGTTCAGCCAGCATTACCAGAAGCTGTTGTAACTGAAAAAGGAGAACCTGAAGTACAACCAGCATTACCAGAAGCTGTTGTAACTGAAAAAGGGGAACCTGAAGTTCAGCCAGCATTACCAGAAGCTGTTGTGACTGAAAAAGGGGAACCGGAAGTTCAACCGGCCTTACCAGAAGCGGTGGTCACAGAAAAGGGTGAACCTGAAGTTCAGCCAGCATTACCAGAAGCTGTTGTGACTGAAAAAGGAGAACCTGAAGTTCAACCGGCCTTACCAGAAGCAGTAGTCACAGAAAAGGGTGAACCTGAAGTACAAGCTGAGTTACCTGAATATACTACAAAAGTTGCACCCACTTTGACTTTGGATAAGATTACAGAAGATGCGATGGATCGTTCAGCTAAATTGGATTACACTCTTGAAAATACAGGTAATGCTGAAATCAAGAGCATTATAGCTGAGATTAAGGATGGAAATACTGTTGTTAAGCGAGTTGACTTATCTAAAGAAAAATTGACAGATGCTGTTCAAGGTTTGGATTTATTCAAAGATTATAAGATTTCAACAACAATGATTTATAATCGAGGTGAAGGTGATGAAACTTCTAAATTGGACGAAAAACCTTTACGTTTAGAGTTGAAAAAAGTTGAAATTAAAAATATAGCATCTACTAATTTAGTGAAGGTAAATGACGATGGTACTGAAACACCTAGTGATTTCATGACTGAAAAACCATCTGATGAAGATGTTAAAAAAATGTACTTGAAAATCACTAGTCGCGATAATAAGGTAACTCGTTTAGCTGTTGACTCTATTGAAGAGGTGACAGAAGAAGGTAAAAAACTTTATAAAATCACTGCTGAAGCGCAAGATTTGATTCAACATACAGACCCAACGAAGGTTCGTAATAAGTATGTGCATTATATGGAAAAACCAGTTCCAAAAGTTAATAATGTATATTACAATTTCAATGAACTTGTGAGAGATATGCAAGAACATCCAAATGGCGAGTTTAAATTGGGTGCTGACCTTAATGCCACAAATGTATCAGCATTTGGTAAATCATATGTTACGAAAGATTTCAAAGGTAAGCTCTTGAGTGATGGTGATAATCATTATACCATTCATAACTTGTCACGTCCGTTATTTGGCAATGTTATCGGTGGTACAGTAACCAAAGTAAATCTTGGGAATGTAAACATCGATATGCCATGGGCAGACCGAATTGCTCCGATTGCCGACACTATTAAAGGCGGCGCTAAAATTGAAGATGTCAAAGTGACTGGTAACGTATTAGGTAGAAACTGGGTATCTGGATTTATTGATAAGATTGATAACCAAGGTATACTCAGAAATGTGGCCTTTATCGGTAACGTAACCGCTATCGGAGATGGTGGACAATACTTGACCGGTATCGTTGGAGAAAACTGGAAAGGACTAGTCGAACGCGCGTACGTTAACGCAAATCTTATTGGCAAGAAAGCCAAGGCTGCGGGTATTGCTTATTCGACACAAAATGGTGGGGATAACAATAAAGTTGGTGTTGAAGGTGCGGTCAAGAAAGGGGTTGTGAAGGGTACCATTCAGGTAGAAACTCCTGTTGAAGTCGGCGGTGCTGTTGGGCGTTTGAGTCATCATGGTTATATTAGGGAAGTCGTATCTATGATGAAAGTTAAGAAGGGTGAAATTTTCTATGGTTCTAGCGATATGAATGATGACCCATATTGGGTAGCAAATAATGTAATAGGAAATTATATAGTTAATGGTGTGAGTGAAGGTACGATATCTTATGCTCGTGCTAAAGAACATAATCGTATCAAACCAATTTCACAGTCAGAAGCAGATGCCAAAATTACGATGTTAGGTATTACAGCGCAAGATTTTGATATCAACGAACCTTTGGTAAATCGCTTAAATCGTATAACAAGAAAAGAAGATGAGTACAAGACAACTCAAGACTATAAAGTAGATCGAGATCTGGCTTATCGTAATATCGATAAACTTCAACCGTTCTATAACAAAGAGTGGATTGTTAATCAAGGTAACAAGTTGGTTGAAGAATCAAACTTAGTTAAGAAAGAAGTTCTTTCTGTTACTGGTATGAAAGACGGACAATTTGTAACTGACTTATCAGATATTGATAAGATTATGGTTCACTATGCTGATGGTACTAAGGAAGAAATGGATGTTACTAAGAATGCTGATTCTAAAGTGAAACAAGTTCGTGAATATGCCATCGCTGGACAAAACGTTGTTTATACACCAAACATGGTTGAGAAAGATCGTGTGAAACTGATTGCAGATGTGAAAGAGAAGTTATCTTCAGTCACATACGATTCGCAAGATGTTCGTAAAATTATTGGAAATCCAGCTGATTTGTATCTAGAAGAAAGCTTTACTGACGTCAAAGACAATCTTGATAAATTTGTGAAAGCTTTAGTCGAAAATGAAGATCATCAATTGAATAGTGACGAAGCTGCGATGAAAGCACTTGTGAAGAAAATTGACGATAATAAAGCGAAAATTATGATGGCTCTATCTTACTTGAACCGTTACTATAACATTAAGTATACTGACAACAGTATGAGTATCAAAAACATCATGATGTTCAAACCTGACTTTTATGGTAAGTCACCAAGTGTTATTGACAGACTCATCAACATTGGTTCGAGTGAAAAGAACTTGAAGGGTGATCGAACTCAAGATGCTTATCGTGAAATCATTGCAGGTAATACTGGTAAAGGTAGTCTTCGTAACTTCCTAGAATACAACATGCGTTTATTCACTGAGGATAAAGACATTAACGATTGGTTTATCCATTCTGCTAAAAATGTTTATGTTTCAGAACCTAAGACAACAAATACAGAGTTGAAAGATAAACGGCATCGTGTATTCGATGGTTTAGATAACGGTGTTCATGGACGTATGATTTTACCACTTCTAACACTGAAAGATGCACATATGTTCTTAATTTCAACATACAATACGATGGCTTATAGTTCATTTGAGAAATACGGTAAACATACAGAAGAAGCTAGAAATGAATTCAAAAAAGAAATTGATAAGGTTGCTCACGCACAACAAACTTACCTTGACTTCTGGTCACGTTTAGCATTGCCAAGTGTACGAGATAGATTGCTTAAGAGTGAGAAAATGGTTCCGACACCTGTATGGGATAATCAGACATACAATGGTTCTCCTGTAGGTCGTCGAGGATTTGACAATAAGGGTAACCCTGTAGCCCCAATTCGTGAATTATATGGTCCAACATGGCGACACCATGATAGAGACGGACGTATGGGCGCTATGGCTTCAATATTCCCTAATCCAAATAACGATGACAAGGTCTTGTTTATGGTGACGGATATGATTAGTCCATTTGGTATTTCAGCCTTCACTCACGAAACAACACACGTTAACGATAGGATGCTTTACTTCGGTGGTCATAGACATCGTCAGGGTACAGACGTTGAAGCTTATGCTCAAGGTATGTTGCAAACACCAGATAAATCGACAACCAATGGTGAATATGGAGCTTTAGGTCTTAACATGGCTTATCATCGTCCAAATGATGGTAACCAATGGTACAACCCAGATCCTGACAAATTAAAGACACGTGATGACATTGACCGCTACATGAAGAACTACAATGAAGCGTTAATGATGTTGGATTATGTTGAAGCAGATGCTGTACTTCCAAAATTAAATGGTGATAATAGCAAGTGGTTCAAGAAAATTGACAGGGTCGACAGACATGTTGATGGTTTAAATAATTTAACTGCTCCACACCAATGGGATAAAGTTCGTGACCTAAATGATGGAGAGAAAACTAAGTCATTGGCAAGTATTGATGATTTGGTTGATAATAACTTTATGACTAGACATAATAATCCTGGCAATAGGGTGTTCCGACCAGAGGACTTCACGCCTAATTCGGCATATGTTAATGTTCAAATGATGGCTGGTATTTATGGTGGTAATACAAGCAAAGGTGCTCCAGGTTCATTATCATTCAAGCATAATGCCTTCCGTATGTGGGGTTACTTTGGCTATGCAAATGGATTTATCGGATATGTATCTAGTAAATACCAAGGTGAAGCTGATAAACAAAATCAGGGTAGATTGGGTGATGATTTCATTATTAAAAAGGTTTCAGACAACCAATTCTCAAACCTAGAAGACTGGAAGAAACATTGGTATCACGACGTTAAAGCTAAAGCAGAGCAAGGATTTACTACTATTGAAATTGACGGTAAACAAATTACCAACTATACACAATTGAAGGATATCTTTGTTAAAGCGGTTGAGGAAGATTTAAAGAAATCAGGTGATTTCTCACACACTGTTGCACTCAAAGAAAAAGTCTTTAAAGCTCTTCTTAAAAACACAGACGGTTTCTTTAATCAATTGTTTAAGTAAAAACAGATAGATAAGAGATGAATATAAACATAGAGTTTGAATCAAAAATGTTTCAGACTCTATGTTTTTTCTTATGTGACTATTAGTCCGACTCGCTCCGTTAGGTGCGAGACAAAAAACCACATAGTGATTTCAGTTTTATACTCAATTAAGCTGAAAGAAACATTGTGTGGTTTTTTTATAGTCAATTGAAACAAGAAGAGGACATAAGAACCTCGTAAAAAGTATTGCACCTTGATAATACAACATATTGAATGTAGAATAGTACGCTGCGATTGCTAAAACATTTCTAGAAATTAATTTGATTTCCCTAATTAATTTGTTCACATCTTATTTCAATCTACTATAACTATAAAAAATTCTTGTTTATGATTTTTCATCTGCAAGCGATTTGCAGTAGATAAAAAGACTGAGAGCTTACTTCTCAGTCTTGGATATATTGAAAGAGGTGGTCGAGTTGGTTTAGGTAGTCGGTGCGTGAATTGATAATTCTCAGGATATGGACTTCTTTTTCATGAATGAGGTAAAAGAGTAGGTATTGTTTAGAGACAATCATTCTGAGCGTGTTTCCTGGATAGAGGGAGTATCCGATTTTATGATCAAAGTTAATACCACCCTCTGGTGAGAACGTGAGTAGGTTGCTGGTTTGTTGGAGGCGAGTGATGACTTTCTTGGCTATGTTTTCACTGAACTCTGTGGAGTAATAGCTGAAAATATCGTCTAAGTCTTGTCTAGCTTGTTCTGTAAAGCGTACTTTATAGTCCATACTTTGAAAAGACCTCGTCTGCGTCGTAGAGACGTCCTTCGATGATGTCTTGGTAGCCTTTATCTAGTTCTGCTTTGAGTTCGCCTAGGAAGACTTCTGCTTTGAGTTGGTCGGCTGTCTTAATTGGGAGACCTTTTTCAAGGACTATTTGTTCTACAAAAAGGTTGAGTGCATCTGAAAGGCTGATGTTTTTACTTTCTAGAATATTTTTTGCTTCTTCGAATAGTTGGTTATTGACTCGGAAGTTATAAACTCGGTCTCGTGTAAGTGTTGACATAGTATTTCTCCTTGTAACGCTGTTGTATTACACATATCTTACAAAAAAAGATAGAGAAAGTCAAGTATGGGGAAAATAAGCATTGGCAGTTCTTTTTGAATTTAATTATAATATATAGTTTATAGTTTATAGTTTATTTGGTTTAGAATAGCACACTGTTGTTTTAAAAAATATTAGAAATTGGTTTCTATTTCGCAATGAATATGTTCGATTGGTATTTCATTTCGCTAGAGTATGTAGAATCTAGCATAGTAGACAATGACTTCTAAAATATTGCTAGAAATTAATTTGAGTTTCCCGATTGATTTGTCTCGTTCTTATTTCATTATGCTCAGTTCTGTGGAAAGATAAATGAGTGAATAGCAAAAGATTGGAATTTTAATCGAATTCAAAAGTTTCTTAATCTGGAAACAAGAGCAGACAAAATAGAGAAGGCATGATATAATATAAATTAGATTTCTATGTCATAAAACAAGAACTGTTTGGACATCATTCATTTTAAAATTTTCTATGTTCAAACGATAATAAAATAGGGGCTCTAAACCCTTGCTACGAAAGGAAAAAACTCAATGGCTACTATTCAATGGTTTCCTGGTCACATGTCTAAAGCACGTCGACAGGTTCAGGAAAATTTAAAATTTGTTGATTTTGTGACGATTTTGGTGGATGCACGCTTACCTTTATCTAGTCAAAATCCTATGTTGACCAAGATTGTTGGTGACAAACCAAAACTCTTGATTTTAAATAAGGCAGACTTGGCTGATCCAACAATGACCAAGGAATGGCGTCAATATTTTGAATCACAAGGAATCCAGACGCTAGCTATCAACTCCAAAGAGCAAGTGACTGTAAAAGTTGTAACAGATGCGGCCAAGAAACTCATGGCGGATAAGATTGCTCGCCAAAAGGAACGCGGCATCAAAATTGAAACCTTGCGTACCATGATTATTGGAATTCCAAATGCTGGTAAATCAACTCTCATGAACCGTTTGGCTGGTAAAAAAATTGCCGTTGTCGGCAATAAACCAGGTGTTACCAAGGGGCAACAATGGCTCAAAACCAATAAAGACTTGGAAATCTTGGATACACCGGGTATTCTCTGGCCTAAGTTTGAAGATGAAACTGTTGCACTGAAATTGGCCTTGACTGGAGCTATCAAAGACCAGTTGCTTCCTATGGATGAGGTAACTATTTTTGGTCTCAATTATTTCAAAGAACATTATCCAGAAAAGTTGGCTGAACGCTTCAAACAAATGAAAATTGAGGAAGAAGTGCCTGTTATTATTATGGATATGACCCGCGCCCTCGGTTTCCGTGATGACTATGACCGCTTTTACAGTCTCTTCGTGAAGGAAGTCCGCGACGGCAAACTCGGTAACTATACCTTAGATACATTGGAAGACCTCAATGGCGACGATTAAAGAGATCAAAGAACTACTTGCAACGGTCAAGGAGTTAGAAAGCCCTATTTTTTTAGAGCTTGAAAAGGATAATCGCTCTGGAGTTCAAAAGGAAATCAGCAAGCGTAAAAAAGCTATTCAGGCAGAATTGGATGAGGATCTTCGTTTGGAATCCATGCTTTCCTACGAAAAGGAACTTTATAAGCAAGGATTGACCTTAATTGCTGGTGTTGATGAGGTCGGCCGTGGTCCTCTGGCTGGGCCTGTAGTCGCTGCAGCTGTTATTTTACCTAAAAATTGTAAGATTAAAGGCCTAAATGACAGCAAGAAAATTCCTAAAAAGAAACATCTGGAGATTTTCCAAGCTGTCCAAGACCAAGCCTTATCAATCGGCATTGGAGTCATGGATAATCAGGTCATCGACCAAGTCAATATCTATGAAGCAACCAAACTAGCTATGAAGGAAGCAATCTCCCAGCTCAGTCCTCAACCTGAACACCTTTTGATAGATGCCATGAAACTGGATTTACCAATTTCACAAACATCCATCATCAAAGGAGATGCCAACTCCCTCTCGATTGCAGCAGCTTCTATAGTAGCCAAGGTGACACGTGATGAATTGATGAAGGAATACGATCAGCAGTTCCCTGGCTATGATTTCTCTGCTAATGCAGGATATGGAACTGCTAAACACCTAGAAGGACTGGAAAAACTAGGAGTTACCTCAATTCACCGGACCAGTTTTGAACCCGTTAAATCGCTGGTTTCAGGAGAAAAAGAAAGTTAAGTTAGAAGGAATGATTATGGAGGAACAGTCAGAAACACTCAGCTCCAAGAAAGAATTTGCCTTTGCCTCGAGTACCATATTATCCCAAGTTGGAAGAGGAATCATTGTTGGTCTCGTTGTTGGAATTATCGTTGGATCCTTTCGTTTCTTAATCGAAAAAGGCTTCCACCTGATACAAGGACTTTATCAAGATCAAGCGCATCTAGTGCGCAATCTTTTTATCATTGGTCTATTTTATTTAATAGTTTGTTGGCTCAGTGCTAAATTAACACGGTCAGAGAAAGATATCAAAGGCTCAGGAATTCCTCAAGTCGAAGCCGAACTGAAAGGCCTCATGACCCTCAACTGGTGGGGAGTTCTTTGGAAAAAATATATCCTAGGAATTTTGGCTATTGCCAGCGGACTCATGCTAGGACGTGAAGGACCCAGTATTCAACTTGGAGCAGTTGGTGGTAAAGGTATTGCCCAGTGGCTCAAATCCAGTCCAGTTGAGGAACGGTCCTTGATTGCTAGTGGTGCTGCAGCTGGTCTAGCTGCAGCCTTTAATGCACCTATTGCAGGACTTCTCTTTGTTGTAGAAGAAGTCTATCACCATTTTTCACGCTTTTTCTGGGTCTCAACTCTAGCAGCTAGTCTCGTAGCAAACTTTGTCTCTTTGCTCATATTTGGCCTAACACCCGTACTGGATATGCCAGACAACATCCCACTCATGACCCTAGACCAGTATTGGATTTACCTCCTTATGGGAGTTTTTCTTGGACTATCTGGTTTTCTCTATGAGAAATCTGTGCTCAATGTTGGTCGAGTTTATGATTGGCTTGGTCAAAAAATACGTTTAGATAGAGCTTATTATCCAATTCTGGCCTTCATTCTCATCATACCAGTCGGAATCTTCTTACCCCAAATCCTTGGTGGTGGAAATCAACTTGTTCTTTCCCTAACTGAGCAAGATTTTAGTTTTCAAGTTCTATTAGCTTACTTTTTGATTCGCTTTATTTGGAGCATGATTAGTTATGGAAGTGGCCTTCCAGGTGGAATTTTCCTACCAATTTTGGCGCTTGGGTCCTTACTTGGTGCGCTAGTTGGTGTTATTTGTGTCAATCTTGGACTTGTCAGTCAAGATCAATTCCCAATATTTGTCATTTTGGGAATGAGTGGCTATTTTGGAGCCATATCCAAGGCTCCCTTAACTGCAATGATACTCGTAACTGAGATGGTAGGAGATATTCGCAACCTCATGCCACTTGGATTAGTAACCTTGGTCGCCTACATCATCATGGATCTACTCAAGGGGGCACCAGTCTATGAGGCTATGTTGGAAAAAATGCTGCCAGAAGAAGCGACAGATGAAGGAGAAGTCACTCTCATTGAAATTCCTGTATCAGACAAAATTGCTGAGAAACAAGTACACGAACTCAATTTACCACACAATGTCCTTATCACAACCCAAGTTCATAATGGAAAAAGCCAAACCGTTAACGGTTCAACCAGAATGTATCTGGGGGATATGATCCACCTGGTGATTCCAAAAAGTGAAATTGGAAAAGTCAAGGATTTGTTGTTGTAGAGTATATTACATAATTTAAATTATGTAAATTATTAAATAAATTAGAAAACCGATTCTCAGCAATGAGATCGGTTATTTTTTTACAGATAGTATATTTCACACACAAGTAATTGAACTTTGGTAAAAATAAGACTATAATCAAGTTAGAAATGATAAAGCATAAAGCTAGAAAGGAGTTTACTGTATCAAATCTTTACAGTAAGATTAAAATCATGAAAAAGAAAACAATAGCAATTATACAATGTATTTTGTATCTCATAGCTCCTTATATAGCTCTTCAGTTGTGTAGTATTAACAGAAGTTTAGTGGGTGAGTTCTTTATTATTTTCTTTATTCTGTTGACTATTTCATTCTGGTTTAGTATTTGGAAACTAGAAAAAGCACTAGATAATGATTCACAATAATAACTCCAAAGATTTAGATCTGTTTTGTTTGTAGGTCTAAGTCTTTTTATCACTTTTAAAAAAACTCTATAACATCTTTCTGAAAAACTATAATTTTCTTGAAAAATAAATAAGTCTATGCTATACTACTAGTAGACTTATTTATGGAGAAAATACATGAAACGTGAGATTTTACTGGAACGAATCGACAAACTAAAACAAATCATGCCCTGGTATGTTCTTGAATACTACCAATCTAAGCTGGCTGTACCTTACAGTTTTACAACCTTGTACGAATACCTCAAGGAATATGATCGATTTTTCAGCTGGGTTTTAGAGTCTGGTATCTCAAACGCCGATAGAATATCTGATATTTCTTTATCTGTCTTGGAAAATATGTCTAAGAAAGACATGGAATCTTTTATTCTTTACCTACGTGAACGCCCTTTGCTGAATGCTAATACAACCAAGCAAGGAGTTTCTCAGACAACTATCAATCGAACCTTGTCAGCTCTCTCCAGTCTTTATAAGTATCTAACCGAGGAAGTCGAAAACGATCAGGGGGAACCTTATTTTTATCGTAATGTAATGAAAAAAGTTTCAACCAAAAAAAAGAAAGAAACACTTGCTGCCAGAGCTGAAAACATCAAACAAAAGCTCTTTCTAGGTGATGAAACAGAAGGTTTTCTAACTTATATCGACCAAGATTACCCACAACAGCTCTCAAATCGCGCCCTATCTTCATTTAATAAAAATAAAGAACGTGATTTGGCCATTATTGCTCTTCTCTTGGCGTCCGGTGTTCGCTTGTCTGAAGCAGTTAATCTAGATATAAGAGATCTCAATCTAAAAATGATGGTTATCGATGTCACTCGAAAAGGTGGCAAACGTGATTCGGTCAATGTTGCTGCCTTTGCAAAACCTTATCTAGAGAATTATCTAGCCATTCGTAATCAACGCTATAAGACAGAAAAAACAGATACAGCCCTTTTTTTGACACTCTACAGAGGTGTTCCTAATCGTATCGATGCTTCCAGTGTGGAAAAGATGGTTGCTAAGTACTCTGAGGACTTCAAAGTGCGTGTAACCCCCCACAAACTGCGCCATACCCTAGCAACCAGGCTCTATGATGCGACTAAATCGCAAGTTTTGGTCAGCCATCAGCTAGGACATGCCAGTACACAAGTCACTGACCTCTATACCCATATCGTTAATGATGAACAAAAGAATGCTCTAGATAGTTTATGAAATACATAAAATAAATTATGTAATATATGGTTTTAAAAAGAAGCTGGTCCTACAACCAACTTCTTTTTGATTTATCCAACTACTGCTTCAGCAATTTCTTCACGGCTAATACCAGCGAAATAGCGTGTGATATCGATGCTTTCCAGTGCCTTAAGGACATCTTCGCGTTCGTATTTCACCCCACGAAGGATATCTTCTACTGCAGCAACGTCTTCAATACCAAAGAAGTCACCATAAATCTTGATGTCTTGGATTTTTGATTCGAGAACATTAGCAAAGATTTCCACCTTACCACTAGTGAATTTTGTTCCACGACGGACGTTAAATTCAGGTGATTTACCATAGTTCCAGTCCCAAGTACCGAACTTAGTATCCTTGATGCGATTGATTTCAGCCAATTCTTCTTCTGAAAAGACATATTCAGTCATCTCTGGGTACTCTTTTTTCATGTATTCCAAGAGCAAATCACGGAATTCTTCAACTGTGATTTTTTCTGGTAATTCATTGACAATATTGGTCACACGAGCACGAACAGATTTCACACCTTTTGATTCAAATTTATCTTTTGAAACCTTAAGGGCATTTGCGAGGACTGACAAATCAACGTCAAAGAGCAAGCAACCGTGGTGCATGATACGGCCATTGATATAGGCTTGGGCATTGCCACAGAACTTCTTACCATCAATCTCTAAGTCATTACGGCCTGTAAATTCAGCTTTAACCCCAAGTTGAGCCAAAGTATTGATAACTGGAGTTGAGAAGCTCTTAAAGTCAAAAGCTTTGTTTTCATCTTCTTTTGAGATGATCGTGTAGTTGAGGTTATTTAAATCGTGGTAAACAGCTCCACCACCACTAATACGGCGGACCACCTCAATACCATTTTCGCGAACATAATCACGGTTGATTTCTTCGATAGTGTTCTGGTGACGACCAACAATGATAGATGGCTTATTAATCCAAAGTAGGAAGATTTGATCCTCATCCAAAAGGTGTTTAAAGGCATATTCTTCCAAGGCAATATTAAAGGCAGTGTCGTTTGAATGATTGATAATATATTTCATGATATCCCTTTATACGATAGAGACTGGAAAGATATTTTCCAGTCTATTCTATCTTTCTTTTATTTTTTCTTAGGTGAATGGATGGCCATTCCTAAAACATCTGCAAATGCTTCGTACATCACTTCAGAGTAGGTTGGGTGTCCGTGGATAGTCTTCAGCATTTCTTCAACAGTAATTTCCATTTCGATAATGCTTGATGCCTCGTTAATCAATTCTGCAGCTGCAGGACCGATAATATGAACACCAAGGATTTCTCCGTATTTCTTATCTGCGATAACTTTAACGAAACCTTGAGCAGCATCAGATGCAATTGCACGACCGTTAGCAGCAAAGTTGAATTTACCGATGGCTACATCATATTTCTCACGGGCTTGTTCTTCTGTTAAACCGACTGCTGCTACTTCAGGAAGAGTGTAGATAGCTGCTGGAGTCAAGTTCAACTTGGCAACAGCATGATTTCCTTTAAGGGCATTTTCAGCGGCAACTTCACCCATACGGAAAGCTGCGTGAGCCAACATCTTAGTACCGTTGATGTCACCTGGTGCGTAAATTCCTGGAACAGAAGTTTCCATGTATTCGTTGACCTTTATACGTCCACGATCCAATTCAAACTCAACCTCTCCAATACCTTCAAGGTCTGGCACACGACCAATTGAAAGAAGAGCTTTATTTGCGATGATATCGTCTTTTCCTTCAACCTTGATACGAAGTTGACCATTTTCCTCAATGATTTCTTGCAGTTTAGTACCAGTTAAGATGGTCATTCCTTTACGCTCAAGGATTAAGCGAAGGTTCTTAGACACTTCTGCATCCATAGCTGGCACAATACGGTCCATCATTTCGATAACAGTCACTTTTGAACCAAATGTCATGAAGGCCTGACCGAGTTCGATACCGACAACACCACCACCGATGATAACAAGACTTTCTGGTACTTCGTTCATTTCAAGGATGTCGTCGCTGGTCATGACAAGTGGAGATTCCATACCAGGGATGTTGATCTTGCTGACTTTTGAACCACCAGCAAGGATGATTTTCTTGGTTTCAAGTAATTCAGAGCCATTTACCAAGACGTTCTTGTCTTTAGTAATGGTACCAATTCCTTTATGAACAGTAACTCCGTAGCTACGAAGAAGACCAGTAACTCCACCAACCAAAGTATTGACTACCTTAGACTTGGTTTCAAGGAGTTTGTCCATATCAACAGTGAAGTTAGGATTTTCAATCACAATACCACGATTTGCAGCATGACCGATATTTTCAATAATTTCAGCGTTATGTAGGTAGGTTTTAGTTGGGATACATCCACGGTTCAAGCAGGTTCCACCGAGTTCAGATTTCTCAACAAGGGCAACCTTCCCACCGAGTTGGGCAGCTTTAATGGCTGCAACATAACCAGCAGGACCTCCACCAATCACAACGATATCAAAAGCATCATCGCTCTTACCATCATCGTTTGAAGCACTTGCTGTAGGTACAGGGCTAGCTTCTGGCGCTGCTGCTCCAGCTGTTGGGATATTTTCCCCTTCTTCGCCAAGGTAACCGATAACTTCCGTTACAGGGACTGTTTCACCGTCCCCTTTGAGGATAGCAATCAAGTACCCATCTTCTTCGGCTTCCAATTCCATGCTGACTTTATCAGTCATGATTTCCAAAAGGATTTCTCCTTCTTTTACAAATTCTCCGACTTTTTTATTCCATTGGACGATTTGTCCTTCTGTCATATCCACGCCGGCTTTTGGCATAATTACTTCTAAGGCCATGTCTTCCTTCCTTTATCTATATCTTAAAAATGAATACTCTTGTACTTAAATCAACATTGAGATTGGATTTTCAATCAATTCTTTCAAGTCTTTCATAAACTTAGCACCAGCCATACCATCTACGACACGGTGGTCAATTGTTAAACCAAGGCTCATGATTGGGCGAATCACAATTTCACCATTGACTACAACTGGCTTCTCGATTGTCGAACTCACACCAAGGATAGCTGAGTTTGGTTGGTTAATGATAGGACCAAAGGACTGAACACCAAACATTCCCAAATTACTGATTGTGAAGGTTGAATTTTGCAGTTCACTTGGAGCCAATTTACCATCCAAGGTACGACCGATGACATCCTTGAAGGCTACAACCAGTTCTGAAAGACTCATCTTCTCAGCATTGTAAACAACAGGTGTCATCAATCCATTATCCATCCCAACTGCCATGGCAAGATTGACATAGTTGTGAGTGATAATGGTCTTGCCATCTTCTGTCAATGAAGCGTTGATGTATGGGTGTTTCATAAGAGTCTTAACAACTGCAAGTGAAAGAAGGTCTGTTACAGTAGTCTTCTTCCCAGTTGCTTCCATGATTGGCTCAAGAACCTTCTTACGAAGAGCCAACATTTCAGTCATATCAACTTCATAGTTGAGGGTGAAGGTTGGCGCAGTTAAGTAAGATTCAACCATACGTTGGGCAATAACCTTACGCATTGGTGTCATTGGAATACGCTCGATTTCACCGTATGGTGTTACGTTATCAGGAACTTCTTCCACTTTTTCAATCTGAGCAGGAGACTTGATGGTATCGTTTTCGATATTTTCAGGAAGCAAGGCCAAAACATCCTTCTTCATGATTTTACCACGATGACCGGTTCCTTGGATTTCCTGCCAAGCAATATTATGTTCGAGGGCAATTCGTTTTGCAAGTGGCGAAATGCGAACCACGTTTGTGTCTTTATAAGTTTCCACGTCTTCTTTGTGGACACGACCGTTTGCACCTGAGCCAGAAACGTCGTAGAGGTTGATCCCTAAATCATCCGCTAACTTTCTAGCCGCAGGAGTCGCTCTTAGCTTGTCATCAGCCATGACCTCTCCAATTCTATACTAAGATATTAAGGACGAAGAGCTCCGTACCTAAAAGATACAAAGTTTCTCGTCAGCTTTATTTTTTTACATAACTTATCTTATGTAATTCTATTCTTTGTTATAAGTTTTTCGGATTGCATCTTTGATGCTTTCAACTGTTGGAATCATTGCATTTTCTAGATTTTGTGCATAAGGCATTGGCACATCTTCTCCTGCACAACGACGGATTGGTGCATCTAGATAGTCAAATGCTTCCGATTCTGAAATAATAGCTGAAATCTCTCCGATATAGCCGCTTGTTTTATGGGCATCGTTAACCAGAACAACTTTACCAGTCTTCTTAACTGAGTTAATGATAATCTCCTTATCAAGCGGAACAAGGGTGCGTGGGTCAACAATCTCAACAGAAATTCCTTCTTCTGCTAATTCTTCAGCTGCTTGAACCACACGGCGAAGCATTTTTCCATAAGTAACAACTGTTACATCCGTACCTTCACGTTTGATTTCCCCAACTCCAAGTGGAATCGTATAGTCTGGATCAACTGGTACTTCCCCTTTTTGGTTAAATTCTGACTTGTACTCAAGGATAATAACAGGGTTGTTATCACGGATAGAAGACTTAAGCAGTCCTTTCATGTCCGCAGGCGTACCTGGTGCTACAACCTTAAGTCCTGGGATATGAGTGAACCAAGACTCTAGAGATTGTGAATGCTGGGCTGCAGAACCAACTCCGTTACCAGCTGCACAACGAACAGTCATTGGAACCTGACCTTTACCACCAAACATGTAACGTGTTTTAGCAGCTTGGTTGACGATATTGTCCATGGCAATAACCGAGAAGTCCATGAAGGTCATATCAACGATTGGACGAAGTCCTGTCATGGCTGCTCCGGCTGCTGCTCCAGAGATGGCAGCTTCAGAAATAGGACAGTCACGAACACGTTCTGGACCAAATTCTTCAAGCATTCCAACAGAAGTTCCGAAGTCTCCTCCGAAGACACCGACGTCTTCTCCCATCAAGAACACATTTTCATCGCGACGCATTTCCTCAGACATAGCAAGGATAATGGTGTCACGGAAGGACATTGTTTTTGTTTCCATTTTATCTCTTTCTCCTTAGTCTGCGTAAATATCTTCAAAGGCTGATTCAAGCGGTGGGAATGGACTTTCTTCTGCAAATTTAACAGAAGCTTCTACTGCTTCCTTGACTTGCGTTTGGATTTCTTCCAATTCTTCGGCACTTGCAATAGTGTTTTCAATGAGGTGCTTGCGAAGGTTTTCGATTGGGTCTTTTTGTTTCCACAATTCCACTTCTTCGCGGGTACGATATTTACCAGGGTCAGATGATGAATGACCAAGCCAGCGATAAGTTACACTTTCAATCAAGACTGGACCATTGCCACCACGAACATGATCTACAGCTTTCTTAAATCCTTCATAGACATCTATGACATTGTTACCGTCTTCGATGAACATTCCAGGAATTCCATAAGCAGCGCTACGTTGATGGATATGCTTCACATTAGTCATTTTCTTGATATCCGCAGAGATACCGTAACCGTTGTTAATGCAATAGAAAATGACTGGCAGGTTCCAGATAGAAGCCATATTTACTGCTTCGTGGAAAACACCTTCGTTGGTCGCACCATCTCCAAAGAAGCAGACAACGATTTTTCCAGTATGTTGCATTTGCTGACTGAGGGCTGCACCAACAGCGATTCCCATACCACCACCTACGATACCATTGGCACCAAGGTTACCAGCATCAAGGTCGGCGATATGCATAGATCCACCTTTACCTTTACAGGTTCCAGTGTATTTACCAAGGATTTCAGCCATCATTCCATTGAGGTCAATCCCTTTTGCAATAGCTTGCCCGTGACCACGGTGGTTTGATGTGATCAGATCATCTGGATTGAGAGCCAACATAGCACCCACGTTAGCTGCCTCTTCTCCAACAGAAAAGTGCGTCATTCCTGGCACTTTCCCTTTCTTTACTAATTGTGCAATTTTTAAGTCCATACGACGGATTTCTTCCATCTTACGGAACATTTCTAGCAAAAGATTTTTATCTAAAGTTGACATCTTCTTGCCTTTCTAACTTTCTTCTTACCTTACTATTTTACCGTTTTTAGAAAGCACTGTCAAAGTTTTTCTCAAGAAAATTTCACAAATTAAAAAAGAAAATCCCATAGGAATAAGGGATTTTCTCGTTAAGAATATTTTTTCACAAACTTTTTATCATTTGGATTTTGCTAAAGATTCAAATCTCTTCATAATCACAGTTAAACGCCAACGGTAGAGAGCCCCGCTCACGATTAGACTAATAATCAAACCGATCCAGTAAGAATAAGCTCCAAAATCTGTTAGGGAATCAAAGACCATAGCCACTGGGATTGCTACTCCCCAATAACCAACCAAACCAAGGTAAAAAGGAATAACGGTATCCTTATAGCCCCGTAAAATTCCCTGAAGCGGTGCCGCAAAGGTATCTGCTAACTGAAAGAAAAGACTATAAGTCAAAAAACGCGCTGTCAAATCGATAAATTCTGGGTCGTTACCATAAAGGTTGGCCACATTTCCCCTAAAAATGTAAAGAAAGGATAAGGTGAAGGCCGCAAAAATGAGGGCTGTCCATCTTCCTAGACCAATATAGGTTTTCGCATCATCAAATCGCTTGGCTCCCACTTCATAGGAAACAACAATAGCCATAGCAGATGAGATGCTCATAGGAAAGGCGTACATGAGAGTTGAAAAATTCATAGCTGACTGGTGACTAGCGATAATCAAGGATGAGAACTTAGCCATAATCAAGCCAACCACAGAAAAGATAGCCACTTCCGCGAAGACAGTCCCCCCTATAGGCAGACCTAAACGAACTCCTTCCTTGATTTTATCCATATTAAGCGGAATTCGTTTCTCAAGATGTAGGGCTTTGAGCTTCTCCTGTTTAAATAGAACCAGTACAGAAATTCCCAGTAAGACCCAGTAGGCCAAGGATGTTCCTAAACCAGCACCAGCACCTCCCAGTTCTGGAACACCAAAGGCCCCGTAAATCAAGAGATAGTTAAATCCGCTATTGAGAGGAAGTAACAAAAGCATGAGATACATAGACAGTTTGGTCAAGCCCAGAGAATCCAGCAAGGAACGAACGACACTAAAAAGCAACAGGGGGATAATTCCAATAGATAAAAACCAAAGATAGTGAACCGCTACTGCTGCCACTTGTGCCTCTAGTCCAATATGATTCAAGATTGGTGGTGCCAAGAAAAGTACCATCCCCAGCAAGACCACAGATAGACCCAAGGCCAAATAGATGAACTGGTAAAAATCAGACGCAACTTCTTCCTTTTTGCCTCGACCAAGATGGTGACCAATGATAGGCACCAGGGCTGACACAATACCTGTTAGAAAGGTAAAGAAAGGATTCCAGATACTGGTTGCCATAGACACACCAGCCAAGTCCATGGTATTGTATTGGCCAGTCATAGTCGTATCAACAAAGGATGCAGAATAATTGGCAAATTGATAAATCAGGATGGGGAAAAATATCTTTAAAAATAAGATAAACTTGTCTTTAAAATGATGGGTTTGGTACATATAGGCTCTCTATTCTTTTTGTTTACAGAGTAGACTCCCACCTAGTTTCGATAGACGATTTGTCCCTTACAGATGGTATATTTAACCTGCCCTTTTAAGGTTTCACCTATGAATGGTGAATTAGCTGCTTTGGAAGCAAAATGGGAGTCCACAAGGCGGTCAGCCTTAGCATCAAAAATAGTGATGTCCGCTGGACCATTCTCAGCCAAATAACCTGCTTCAAAATTGTAAAGCTTGGATGGGTTGTATGTCATTTTTTCAAGTAATTCCATCAAGCTTAACTCACCAGCTTCGACCAAATAAGTCAATCCGAGAGATAGAGATGTTTCTAAGCCAGTCATACCAGATGGCGCTTTGGTAATATCTTCGACTTTTTTTTCATCTGCATGATGAGGCGCGTGGTCAGTCGCGATAACTGTGATGACACCTGACTTGAGACCTTCAATCACGGCACGACGGTCTGATTCCAAACGAAGTGGCGGATTCATCTTAGCATTGCTTCCTTGTGTCAAAAGGAGCGCTTCTGTCTTAGAGAAATGCTGTGGCGCTACTTCTGCTGTGACTTGCGCGCCTAGCCCTTGAGCAAACTCAACTACTTTGACACTTTCTTCCTTAGACAAATGCTGAATATGGACATGAGCCTTAGTTGCATAGGCAATCATGACATCACGCGCCATCATAGCGTACTCAGCCACCCCAGTCGCACCGCAGATATGGAAATGTTCTTTAGCGATATTTTCATTAAAGCCAAGAACACCGTTCAAACCTGGATCTTCCTCATGAAGACTAATAAAGGTATTAAGCTTTTTAGCTTCCTCCATGGCTTCCTTGACAACTTTACTGCTCTCAAGCGGAATACCGTCATCAGAAAAACCAACAGCTCCAGCTTCTAAGAGTGCTTTAAAGTCAGTCAAATCTTGCCCATTAAAATTCTTAGTAATGGTCGCAACCGTCTTAACATTAATCTTCTCTTTGGCAGCTGACTGGAGAACTTCTTGCAAAGTCTCCACGTCTGAAATGGTTGGACTAGTATTAGCCATCATGACAACCGTGGTAAAACCACCTGCAGCGGCTGCTAGGGCACCAGTATGGATGTCTTCCTTGTGGGTCTGACCAGGTTCACGAAAATGAACATGGATATCAACCAAGCCAGGAGCAACTACAAGACCTGTGGCATCCAGGATTTCTGCGCCTTCTTCTTTAATTTCAGGCGCAATTTTGATAATCTTTCCATCTTCAACCAAGACATCACACACTTGATCCAAACCAGACTTGGGATCCATAACACGACCATTTTTGATTAGTAGCATCTGCTTTCTCCTTTATTCATAAAAATCAACTTGGGTATCCAACAATTTATCCCCATCATAAACAAACTTAGCTGAAAAGAAGGGTTTGTCCTCTAAAAGCCACTCAACAAAGGTATGGTCACCTTCCCAAGTCGGCTTGCTCAAAACCTCATCATAAGGAACCCATTCCAGCGTCCCCTCATTGCAGTCAATCAAATCCCCCTCGAACTCCGTCACCTTAAAAACATAGGTGTACCAGTCTAAATCTGGTGTAAATTCAGGAAAAGTGATGACACCTTTTAGAACTGGCTTGGCTTTGAGCCCTGTTTCCTCAAGGATTTCACGCACCGCGCATTCCTGAGGTGTCTCTCCTCGCTCTAGCTTACCACCCACACCAATCCATTTTCCTTCATGAACATCATTTGGCTTCTTATTACGGTGGAGCATAAGCAGTTCTTTCCCGTTATCAATGTAGCAAATCGTCGCTAACTGAGGCATATTTTCTCCTTATCTAAGCCAATCGATTGGCTCTTGTCCTGTTTCTTTTAAGAATGCATTGGCCTTGGAAAAAGGCTTGGAACCCCAAAATCCTCTATAAACTGACAAAGGACTGGGATGGGCTGATTCGATAATCAAGTGATGAGGATTGGTAACTAAGGCCTTCTTCTTGCGTGCATAAGCTCCCCAGAGTACAAAAACGACTTGTCTATCTAGATGATTGACCACCTGAATCACAGCATCCGTAAAAGGCTCCCATATCTGCCCAGCATGACCATTAGCCCGTCCAGCCGGAACTGTCAAACAAGCATTAAGAAGTAAGACTCCTTGCTCAGCCCAAGCTGTCAAATCATGAGATTTCTTAACCCCGATATCATCTGACAATTCTTTCAAGATATTTTGCAAGGATGGTGGAGCTGGGATAGAGTCCGGTACAGAAAAACTCAAGCCCTGCGCTTGACCTGGCCCGTGATAGGGATCTTGCCCTAGAATCACCACCTTAACTTCTTCAAGCGGTGTTGTCAAGAGAGCCTGAAAAACCTTTTCCTTGGGTGGATAAATAGTCCCCTGAGCATAGACCTGATTCATAAACTGATTGATTTTCCCGAAATAACCCTCAGGTAATTGCTCCTTAATCAAAGCATGCCAAGACGAGTGTTCCATAGCCGACTCCTTCGTTTTTACTGCCTCTATTATAGCAAAAAGTGGCTGTCTAAACCACTTTTTACAGTTTATCTAAACAATCCAGCAAGTCTCGGTAAGAATGGACTTCGTAGGTTGGCTGGGCTTGTGTGGGATTTTCGAGTTGATGAGGATTGTACCAAATAGTATCAATCCCAGCATTATTGCCACCTTGAATGTCGGCGGTTAGAGAGTCTCCAATCATCAGCGTCTTTTCTTTGCTAAAACCTGCAATCTGTTGACCAATTTTTTCATAAAAAAGAGCATCCGGCTTTTGTGTTTGCAGCTGTTCAGAGATAAAGACTTGATTGAAATAAGGTGCCAGACCAGATTGAGCCAAACGCCCTGTCTGAATGGCAGTAATGCCATTTGTCGCAGCATACAAGTCATAATCACGCTCGATGAGGCTGTCCAAGAGTTCATGAGCGCCAGAAATCGTTTGTCCCTGTTGGGCTAAGTAAAATTGGTAACGTTGGGCTAGAAAACTACCATCTTTCTCCAGTCCAAAATGAGAAAATAAACGAGAAAAGCGCGTGTTAACCAGCTCTTGTTTACTAATTTTCTTTTGCTCCAAATCCTTCCAGAGAGCCTTGTTCATGGGAACGTAAAAGTCTTTGTAGGCCTGAATATCTGCAACCCCTTCTTCTTTTAGAAGTTGCGTCAAAGCCACATCCTCAGCAGCATCAAAATCAAGAAGAGTGTGGTCAAGGTCGAAAAGTAGAAATTTGTAGGACAATTTGAGAGTTTTCCTTTCTAGGTACTTAATAGATTAGTTTATTTCTTCTTTTTCTTAGTTTTATTCATCAACATACCAACTACAACTGGAGTAACCACACTGCCAACTTGTCCAACAACTTTAAGTATCTTTTTTGCTTCATCTATTTTTTTGTTTCTACACGATTCGCACTTATTGTGCTTATAACTTGATGGTAAATCCCTAGTACATGTCTTGCATTTTTTTATTTCTTTCATTCTAGCACCTCTGTCTCAATAGAATCTGTTTTATTTGGCAATTTCATTATAGAAGTTTCAATTTTTGGCAATTCTTTTGTCCAGTAATTTGTAGGCGAAGGATCAAGTAAATCAAGTCTCTCTACTAATTCCTGAGAACTGAGATAAGTTTCGTTAATAAATTTCCCAAAGTAATCCAAACTTTTTTGAGCAGCTTTTTTCTCGCCCAACTCATTATAAGCTATTGCTGCTGATAGTGAAACGATATTTACAGCTGCTAATCCATCTCGAATCTCATTCATACGAGCTTCAATTTTATCTGGTTTATCCCCTTTTAATAACTTACCCCAAGTAGAATCTGGTTGTTCTTTGATAAAATTTACATTTGATTTTTGACTAAGCATTAAGAGATTTCTACTATCTTCTGCATCTGAAATAACTTGCAGTAACATCATTGTTCTAATATTTGGATCTGATATCTCTCTAGCTTGCAAGAGTTTCTGTTGACAACTATAGGCTATTGCAAGTCTATCTGACTCCTGTCCTTTTCTGACGTCCTCAATAGCATATTGTACATTTTGAATCTCCTCTGCAATCTGAGCCATTTGAATTTGTGACGAATAATCAGCTAACGCTTTATTTAATTCTGGTGTCAATTTAACAGATTTCAATGGTACATTTCCAATGACTTTATTAGTATTAGTATCTACTAATACCGCCAAGAGAGAGCCATCTTTCTTGGTCATTAATTTTAACACTCCTTGAGCAATTGCTTCCCGTTGTTCTGGAGAAAGAATTGCCTGAAAAACCTCTTCAGGTATACTAGATTGGACAACATTGATAAAGGCTGGAGCAGAATATAACATTTTTTCTACTTCAGATAAGATTTTATTAGCATTTTTGACTAAAGGTTTGGCTATTTCTGGTAACTTATTAAAAAAGCTGAGGGTTTTAGTTCATAGCCATCAATATCAAGAATATCGAAGTCATCTTCTCCAAAAAATAAAACTTCATCCATAAATTACTACCTCATTATGTTTAAATTATTAGAAATATTATACCATATTAAACAAAATTATGATTTTGATTTTTCTTTAATATTATTTATCCAATCATTTTTACTGGAATCTAACATAGAATAATACTATCCTATACAATTGACAGCTCAAATCTTTCAGAATAGAACAATCCTAACTATCGAATACTCTAACTTCATAAATATCTATGCAATTCTAAACCTAGAATTCCTATAAAATAGATGTTTTTGCACTATTCTAAGTCATTGATTGCTTTAAATTTTAATTTTTAAAGAATTCTAAAGCTAGAATAGTCCCATCCCAATCAGTTTTGATTGATTCACAATTTAGAAACTCTATGATTCTACTCCTTTTAAACAAAAAGGGACTGCATAAAGCAATCCTTTTCTGATTTTGAAATCATTTACTTATACTCTTCGAAAATCAAATTCAAACCACGTCAGCTTCACCTTGCCGTACTCAAGTACAGCCTGCGGCTAGCTTCCTAGTTTGCTCTTTAATTTTCATTGAGTATTAAACTTTGATAGTTGAGATAATCAATAACTCACCTATAAAAGAAATGATAGGATGATTCCTTATTTATTGATTTCAAGCTCCGACAACTGTGTTTGAATAACTGACAGTTCTGCACCAGCCTGAAGAAGAGCAGCTGCAGTATAGGCACCTTCTACAATTGGAACCCTATTGATCATGATACTTTTATCACTGAAATCAGCCACCATTTCTAAGTTCATTTTGGCAGAACCTAGGTCAAAAAAAGCTAATAAAGTATCTGCTGGATTTTCGGAAACAACCCTATCTACTTGATCAAAACTCGTTCCAATTCCTCCATCTTCGGTTCCTCCTACATAAGTAATTGGAACATCTTTAGCTACTTCACTAATCAGTTCAACAATACCTTCTGCAATGTGTTTGGAATGTGAAACGATAACAAGACCAATACTTCCCATTAAACCACCCCAGTTTCTAAAAGAGCAGTAAAGAGTAATCCTGATGAGAATGATCCAGGATCAATATGTCCAAGAGAACGTTCTCCTACATAAGATGCCCTTCCTTTAGTTGCAAGTAAATCTTTGGTAGCATTCACTACCTTATCAATAACCTCTTGAGTCAATTGACCAGCAGACAAAGCAACAATAACAGGAGTCCAAACATCAACCATTGTCTTTTCTCCAACTTCTGCTTTCCCACGTTTGATAATCATATCCAAACCACTTTGTAAGATTTCTTCTAATTTAGAATGAGAATCAGCCTTGGCCATGCCCATAAAAGCAGAGCCATACAAGGGACCAGAAGCACCGCCTACCTTACTCAGTAATTGCATTGAGACAAGTTTAAACACATCACTGCTGGTCTCAAATTGCTTTCCTTCTAAGTTTTCCATAACTGCAGCCATGCCACGTGCCATATTTCCACCGTGGTCTCCATCTCCTATTGGAGTGTCTAACTCACTAAGGTAATCTTTCTGTTCTTGAATCTTTTCATTAAAAAGCTTCATCCATTCAAGAGCTTGTTCAGCATTCATGAAACATTTCCTCCTTGAGTCTTACCAAGCTGGGGTAGTAACAGATGCATTTAGAGCATCCAACCACTCATCATCTGCCAATCGAATCAATGTTAATGACAAGCCAGCCATATCAATTGAGGTCATATAGTTTCCAATTTTCTTAAATGCCAACTCAACACCTTTTTCATGGAGTAATTTAGCAACATCATTTGCAAATACGTATTGTTCCATAAGAGGAGTGCTTCCTAAACCATTGATGAGAAGCCCATAGCGTTCACCAGCCTTAAGTTGGAAACCTTCAGATAATTTTTCAACCAATTCTGAGGCCAATTGTGCTGAAGGTTGCATTTTCTCTTTTTTATATCCTGGCTCACCATGAATACCAACTCCATATTCAAATTCATCATCTTCTAGAACAAATCCAGGTTTCCCAACTTCAGGAACGGTTGCTCCAGACAAGGCCAGCCCAATTGTCTTAATTTCTAAGACAAGTTTGTCAGCCAAGTCCTTCATTTCAGATAATGTTTTACCAGAACGAGCCGCATCACCCAAAATTTTATGGACTAATATAGTACCTGCGACACCTCGACGACCTTGGGTATAGAGACTATTTTCAACCGCAATATCATCATCGACTACAACACTTGCTACATCAATACCTTCCATTTCAGCAAGTTCTTGTGCAATTTCAAAATTCATGATGTCCCCAGAATAGTTCTTGATGACCATGAAAACTCCAGCACCTTCATCAGCCGCCTTGATGGCTTCTAAAATTTGGTCCGGAGTAGGTGAAGTGAAGACTGCTCCACAAATGGCAGCAGACAACATTCCATCTCCTACAAATCCAGCATGACTTGGTTCATGTCCTGAACCTCCACCTGAAATGAGTCCAACTTTTCCTGTCTTTTCTGCCTTTCTAACGATGACATCAAAACCATCTAAGCGTTGAACCAAGTCATCATGCATGAATGACAATCCCTGCAACATTTCATCAACAACTTGTGTCGGTTCATTTATAATTTTTTTCATGAGAAACTCCTTTCAACATGTACCTTTGTTTTCGCTTTCATTATATATTTTTTATTGCTGGATGATAAGGGACAGATTCTATTATTTGTCCCCTTTTAAACCCGTTTAAAACATTTTTTTGGTAAAATGAAGTAAGTAAAAGAAAGGCTTCCTATGGCATCATCATTTATTACAAAAAAACGGATTGCCAAGGCATTTAGAGACCTATTAGCTACTAGAGAATTTGATAAAATCTCTATTGTAGATATCATGGAATCAGCTGGCATTCGTAGACAGACCTTTTATAATCACTTTCTTGACAAATATGAACTGCTAGACTGGATATTTGAAAATGACTTAACCGAGTATATCACCAATAACTTGGACTTCATTTCAGGCCAAAAACTATTACAAGAATTATTTTTTTATTTCGAACAAGAGCGTGATTTTTATATTCAACTTTTTGATATTCAAGGGCAAAATAACTTCTATGACCACTTTATCAGCTACTGTCGCTTGCTTGTATCAAAAATTTTAAGAGAATATGGTCAGATTGATATCGATTCATCTGCTTATACTTGTTTTTTGTTAGACTATCATTCACACGCTCTAGCAGAAATCGTGAAAGCTTACGTCAATAAAAAAAGTCCAGTTCCACAACCAGACTTTCTAATCATGACAATTATTGGAAAGAGACCACAATGACATTTATTTCAAATCATAAACAGAAAATTATTTCAAGTTACATTTCGGCAACTGTCAGCAGTCATCCTGAATTAGAAAAACACCCTACTTTACCACTAGTCTATCAAAAAAATCGCAATCCTCATCAGGTTCCAATATTGTCGGGTGGAGGTTCCGGTCACGAACCTGCGCATATTGGATATGTGGGAGAAGGAATGCTTACCGCTGCTATCTATGGCCAATTATTTACTCCTCCTACAAGAACTGAAATCTTAGAGTCCATTCGTTTTTTAAACAATGGTCACGGTGTCTTCATCATTGTAAAAAATTTCGAAGCAGACATCAAAGAATTTAGCTCTGCCATTAACACTGCTAGAAAAGAAGGAATTAAAGTCGGCTATAGTCTAGCACACGACGATATTTCAATTGAACCTCACAATAGATTTCAAATTAGAGGGAGAGGGCTTGCAGGGACTATTTTACTTCATAAAGTTCTAGGATATGCAGCTCAAAATGGTGCCGACATCGAGCAACTAACTGATTTAGGTCATGAACTTGCTCCCGAAATCGCAACAATTGGCTTTGCAACGAAATCGGCTAGTCTCCCTCAAGCCACCCTTCCACTATTTAACTTGGAAGAAGGAAATATTTCTTATGGTATTGGGATACATGGCGAAGAAGGCTATCGTATCGTTCCATTTCAATCTTCGGAAATCCTTGCAAATGAAATTATAAGCAAATTAAGATTGCACTATCATTGGAAAAAGGGTGATCAATTTATATTGCTTGTAAATAATCTAGGTACTACTACCAACCTAGAAATGGGCGTATTTATCAATGATCTCCTTCAACTCTTAGAAATTGAAGGAGTCACTATTACCTTTATAAAATCAGGAACATTTATGACCAGTCTAGATATGGCTGGTATATCCGTAACTCTTTGCCCCGTAAAAAATAAACAGTGGTTAGAAGCGCTCAATGCTCCAACGACAGCTTTTGCATGGTAATTTAATTGTATAACTCAAAAGGGCTACATCACTTGATGGCCCTTTGTTTTTATCTTACGTTTAAAAGAACTCATTCTTGCCATTTCAAATAGGCCATCTATCCCTTACAATTCTTCCGATGAGCTTTGAGTTTTTTCATAGCCCAATCATAATGACTGGAGGTGTTACTGACAAAGTAGGAACCTAGACTTGTTCCGCCGGTCCACTTATAGACACCTTTGGTAAAGAGGTCGTCATTGCTAAAAACTTCTATCAATTCTAAAACCTCCCTATGTGATTGTTCTAGGAGTCTAGTCGCTTCTTCTAAGGAGGTTTTCTGGTGCTTCTTCCAAAAAGCGATATTCATTTCTCCATAAGTTTTCCAATTATAAGGTTCAGGTAGAAAAGGCCTTTCGTGACCTTCTTGATTAGAATGTACCCAAGTCAAAAGTAACTGATGCCATTCATAAAGATGGATCAGAACATCTCTTAGATTTTTATCCCTTTTCCAGTGAGCTTCTTTTTTCTTTGGGTCTCTTGAAAAATCAAATGGAGTCTGTAGCTCATCTTCACTTAGTTGGGAGATGAAACGATTGAGCTTTTCATAGTTTTCCTTAGAGGCCAGTACTAGCTCCTCTTTTGTTTTCGGTCTAGGCACAGAGTTCTCCCTTCATATTGTTAGTTATTATTAGAAATTTTTTATCCTTTAAATCTCTATAACTTATCCTTTAATTTCTCAACAAAGAGATAGGCTGCTGGACAGGTCAAAGTATTCTTAATCGTCAAATGGTTGATTTGATGGATCTTTTTGCGATCTGTATGGGGGAACTCTCGGCAGGCCTTTGGACGAACTTCATAGATGGAACAGAGGTTATCTCCTCCTAAAAAGGGACAGGGCATGGATTTAAAAACCTTATCGCCATCTTCATCTACCTGCAGAAACTCCGCTTCAAAAGCTGGTAATTTCATCTTAAAATACTTGGCAATTCGTGTAATATCCGCTTCTTTAAAGTCGGGTCCCAAAGTCTTACAACAGTTAGCACAGGCGGTGCAATCAATCTCCTCAAAAACTTCTTGGTGAATCTGCTGGGCTATCTTGTCTAGGTTTTTAGGAGGTTTTTTCTTTAAATTGGCTAAAACTTTACGGTGCTCCTTCTGCTTTTGTAAGGCCAGCTGGTGGTAATATTCAATATCAATTTCTTTAGACATGATTTCTCTCTTATTCTATTTGTTTCTCCTATTATATCATGCCTCTTCATCATTGAAAAGTGGAGTTTATTAGACTATACTTTCCCAAAATGCGTCAAAAAACCTTGCAACTAGGTTACAAGGTTAATGACATTAATCAAAGTTAACGTATTCTTTTTGAAGTTCAAGAACTTCTTCCATTGTTGAACACTCTGTAAGGGCACGGTTAGCGTACTCTTCCATCTTAGCAGTGTCCAATTTCTTCATCAAGCTACGTGTACGGAGGACTGATGTTGCTGACATAGAGAACTCCTCCAAGCCCATTCCGACAAGAAGTGGAACAGCTTTTTGATCACCAGCCATCTCACCACACATACCAGCCCATTTACCTTCAGCGTGAGCTGCCTTGATAACGTTGTTGATCAAGCGAAGGATTGATGGGTTATATGGTTGGTAAAGGTATGAAACTTGCTCGTTCATACGGTCTGCTGCCATTGAGTATTGGATCAAGTCGTTTGTACCAATTGACATGAAGTCTACTTCTTTAGCAAATTGGTCTGCAAGCATCGCTGCTGCAGGGATTTCAATCATGATACCAACTTGGATGTCATCCGCAACTGCAACACCTTCAGCAAGAAGGTTTGCTTTTTCTTCTTCATAAACTGCTTTAGCTGCACGGAATTCTTTCAAGAGGGCAACCATTGGGAACATGATACGCAATTGACCATGAACAGAAGCACGAAGAAGGGCACGGATTTGTGTACGGAACATTGCATCTCCAGTTTCAGAAATAGAGATACGAAGGGCACGGAATCCAAGGAATGGGTTCATTTCATGTGGCATATCGAAGTAAGGAAGTTCCTTATCTCCACCGATATCCATTGTACGAACAACTACTGGTTTACCATTCATTCCCTCAAGTACAGCCTTGTATGCTTCATACTGCTCATCTTCAGTTGGGAAGTCTTGAGAATCCATGTACAAGAACTCTGTACGGTAAAGTCCAACCGCTTCTGCACCGTTGTTGTTAACACCTTCCACGTCTTTTGGAGTACCGATGTTAGCAGCCAACTCGAAGTGTTTACCGTCAGCAGTCACTGTTTGAGCATCTTTCAAAAGTGCCCATTCAGCTTTTTGTTTAGCATAAGCTTCACCAGCTGCTTTAAATTCTGCCGCTTGTTCATCTGTTGGGTTGATAATGACTTCACCAGTAATTCCGTTAACGGCAAGGATATCACCGTCTTTCACTACTTCAGTGATGTTATTTGTTCCCAATACAGCTGCAATTTCAAGTGTACGTGCCATGATAGCTGAGTGGCTTGTACGTCCACCGATGTTTGTTACAAAAGCTTTTACAAAGTTTTTGTCCAATTGAGCTGTATCAGATGGTGTCAAGTCATGCGCAATGACGATTACTTCTTCATTGATAGAAGCTGGGTTTGGCAATTTCTTACCAAGAAGATTTGCCAATACACGTTTTGTCACGTCGCGGATATCCGCTGCACGTTCTTGCATATATGGGTTGTCTTCCATGCCTTCAAAGATAGTGATGAACATGTCAGTCACTTCTTTAAGACCTGCTTCAGCATTGACTTTCTTAGCACGGATTGTTTCTTTAATCTGACCAATCAATTCTGGGTCAGCAAGAACCATCAAATGAGCGTCAAAAACTTGAGCCGCTTCTTCACCAAGCGTACCTACAGCTTTCTCACGGATAAGAGAAAGCTCGTTTTGAGAAGCTTCAAGAGCTACATCCAAACGAGCCTCTTCTGCGTTTGTATCTTCGACTGAAACAGTCTCGAATGACAAATCCGGTTGAACGAGTAGATATGCTTTTGCAACTGCAACACCATCAGATGCTGCGATTCCTTTAAGCATTTCTGTCATTTTCCTTATGCCAATCCTTCTTTTTCCATTGTTTCTGAGATTGCAGCGATAGCGTCATCTGCATCTGCACCTTCAGCTGAGATAGTTACATCAGCACCTTGGCCAACACCAAGACTCATAACACCCATGATTGATTTAAGGTTAACTGATTTACCTTTGTACTCAAGAGTGATATCTGAAGCAAATTTGCTTGCAGTTTGTACCAACAATGTTGCTGGACGTGCGTGAATACCTGTTTCTGCCACTACGTGGAAATCTTTAGAAGCCATAGTTTGACTCTCCTTTTGTTCTTTCTTTTTTGAGTTATATGTGATAACCCTTACAATTTGGTATTATATCATCTTCTAGGATTTTTTTCAAGCATTTTATGGGATTTATTCGATTTCCTTTCAGATAACTTGCTGAAAATCTTCTATTCTAGATAACAAAACACAGGATATAGTTTTCCAAAAAACTACTTCTAGGATAATTATCACTATTTCATAAAACAAACACTACATATTGTGTTTTGCAACCTTTAGTAGAAAAATAGACCACTATATTTAGTTTCAAATCATTGACAAAAATTTATTTTCTGATATACTAAGAAAGTAATCTATTTTGAAAGAGGAGTTACACAATGGTAACCGTTTATTCTAAAAACAACTGTGTCCAATGTAAAATGACCAAACGTTTCTTGGACAGTAATAATGTCGCTTATCGTGAAATCAATCTTGATGAGCAACCTGAGTACATCGATCAAGTTAAAGAGCTCGGTTTCAGCGCAGCTCCTGTTATCCAAACACCAACTGAAGTCTTTTCAGGTTTCCAACCAGGAAAACTAAAACAATTAGCATAATCTTAGTACATCATCCAGAAGAAACTGCTTCTAGGGCTAACTTAGAAGCCTTTCTTTTATAATTAGATAAGGGAAATTTTATGGGATTAAAACATCTTGAGGACGTGACTTACTTCCGTCTCAATAACGAAATCAACCGTCCTGTCAATGGACAAATCATGCTTCATAAAGATAAGGAAGCCTTGGATGCTTTCTTTAAAGAAAATGTAGTTCCAAACACTATGGTTTTTGATTCAATCAAAGATAAAATCAACTACCTCATTGAACACAACTATATCGAAACAGCCTTTATCAAGAAATACCGTCCAGAATTCTTGGAAGAATTGTCTCAATTTATTAAAGAACAAAACTTCCAATTCAAGTCTTTCATGGCTGCCTATAAATTTTACAATCAATATGCTTTGAAAACCAACGACGGTGAATATTATCTTGAAAGCATGGAAGACCGTGTCTTCTTTAACGCCCTTTATTTCGCTGATGGCAATGAAGCTGTTGCCATCGATATTGCCAATGAAATCATCCACCAACGCTACCAACCTGCTACTCCTTCCTTCTTGAATGCTGGACGTGCTCGTCGTGGTGAATTGGTATCATGTTTCCTGATCCAAGTAACTGATGATATGAACTCTATCGGACGTTCTATCAACTCAGCTCTCCAACTTTCACGTATCGGTGGTGGCGTGGGAATTTCCCTCAGCAACCTTCGTGAAGCTGGTGCACCTATCAAAGGCTACGAAGGAGCCGCTTCTGGAGTCGTACCTGTTATGAAACTCTTCGAAGACAGCTTCTCTTATTCAAACCAATTGGGGCAACGTCAAGGTGCTGGTGTTGTCTACCTTAACGTCTTTCACCCAGATATTATCGCTTTCCTTTCAACTAAGAAAGAAAACGCCGATGAAAAAGTTCGTGTCAAGACCCTTTCACTTGGTGTTGTAGTACCAGATAAATTCTATGAATTAGCCCGTAAAAATGAAGAAATGTACCTCTTCAGCCCATATTCTGTAGAACTTGAATATGGTGTTCCTTTCAACTACATCGACATCACTGAAAAATACGATGAATTAGTCGCAAATCCAAACATCCGCAAGACAAAAATCAAGGCGCGCGATTTAGAAACGGAAATTTCTAAATTGCAACAAGAGTCTGGTTACCCTTATGTAGTCAACATTGATACGGCTAACCGTGCCAACCCAGTTGATGGTAAGATTATCATGAGTAACTTGTGTTCTGAGATTCTTCAAGTCCAAGAACCAAGCTTGATCAACGATGCTCAAGAATTCCTTCAAATGGGAACAGACGTTTCATGTAACCTTGGTTCAACTAACGTGGTCAACATGATGACTTCACCTGACTTTGGTCGTTCTATCCGTGCTATGGTTCGTGCCCTTACTTTCGTTACAGATAGTTCACACATCGTAGCTGTCCCTACTATCGACCATGGAAATAGCCAAGCTCATACCTTTGGTCTCGGTGCAATGGGACTTCACAGCTACCTTGCCCAACAACTGATTGAGTATGGATCACCTGAGTCTGTTGAGTTTACAAGCATCTACTTTATGCTTATGAACTACTGGACCTTGGTTGAGTCAAACAATATCGCGCGAGAACGTGGTATCACCTTCCACAACTTTGAAAAATCAGACTATGCTAACGGAAGCTACTTTGACAAGTATGTAACTGGCGAGTTTGTTCCAAAATCAAACCGTGTTAAGGAACTCTTCAAAGATGTCTTTATCCCAAGTGCTGCTGATTGGGCTGAACTTCGCGACAAGGTTCAAGCAGATGGTCTTTACCACCAAAACCGCCTTGCTGTAGCGCCAAATGGTTCTATCAGTTACATCAACGACGTTTCTGCTTCTATCCACCCGATTACGCAACGTATCGAAGAACGTCAAGAAAAGAAAATCGGTAAAATCTACTATCCTGCTGCTGGCTTGTCAACAGAAACCATTCCTTACTACACTTCTGCCTACGACATGGATATGCGTAAGGTGATTGATGTCTATGCTGCCGCAACTGAGCACGTGGACCAAGGACTTTCACTCACTCTCTTCATGCGTAGTGACATTCCAAAAGGTCTTTACGAATGGAAGAAGGAAAATAAGCAAACGACACGTGACTTGTCTATCCTTCGTAACTATGCCTTTAACAAGGGAATCAAGTCTATCTACTACGTCCGTACCTTTACAGATGATGGTGGAGAAGTCGGTGCCAACCAATGTGAAAGCTGTGTGATTTAATCTTTGCTTGAGGAAACTACTTTTTCTCAAATTAGTGATTCATTCACCCTGCTAAACTAAACTGGAATAAGCACCTATACTATGGAAAAACACAAAAGTCGGACTTCCGACTTTTTGTGCGAAACTACTCTAGGATTATGATAAAATAGAGATAATTGTGAGTTCGCAATACTAAACACAGAAAGAGATTTCAAATGGAAACTTACTACAAAGCCATTAACTGGAATGCCATCGAAGATGTCATCGATAAATCAACTTGGGAAAAACTGACGGAGCAGTTCTGGCTCGATACACGTATTCCTTTGTCAAATGACTTGGATGACTGGAGAAAGCTATCAAATGTAGAAAAAGACTTGGTAGGAAAAGTCTTTGGTGGTTTAACCCTTCTCGACACTATGCAATCTGAAACTGGGGTTCAAGCCCTTCGCGCGGACATCCGTACACCACATGAGGAAGCTGTTTTCAATAACATCCAATTTATGGAATCTGTTCACGCTAAATCTTACTCATCAATCTTCTCTACCTTGAATACTAAGGCTGAGATTGAAGAAATTTTCGAATGGACCAATACCAATCCTTACCTACAAAAGAAGGCAGAGATTGTCAACGAAATCTACCTAAACGGTAGCCCACTTGAAAAGAAAGTTGCTAGTGTCTTCCTTGAAACCTTCCTCTTCTACTCAGGTTTCTTCACTCCCCTCTACTATCTCGGTAACAACAAACTGGCCAACGTCGCTGAAATCATTAAATTGATTATTCGTGATGAATCTGTTCACGGAACCTACATTGGTTATAAATTCCAACTTGGTTTCAATGAATTACCTGAAGAAGAGCAAGAAAAACTCAAAGAATGGATGTACGATCTGCTATACACTCTCTACGAGAATGAAGAAGGTTATACAGAGAGCCTCTATGACGGTGTTGGTTGGACTGAAGAAGTCAAAACCTTCCTTCGCTACAATGCTAACAAGGCACTCATGAACCTGGGACAAGATCCACTCTTCCCAGATTCAGCTGATGATGTCAACCCAATCGTTATGAACGGTATTTCAACAGGAACTTCTAACCACGACTTCTTCTCTCAAGTCGGAAATGGTTACCTTCTTGGTGAAGTTGAAGCTATGCAAGACGATGACTACAACTACGGTTTGGACTAATTCAATTATCCCAGAACTGATAACAAATATCATGGCTTGTTTAAAAGGCTCTTTGTCAACTGTAGTGGGTTGAAGAAAAGCTAAAATCTAGAAAGGACACATTTCGTCCTTTCTTTTTTGATATTGAGAGCGATAAAAATCCGTTTTTTGAAGTTTTCAAAGTTCCGAAAACCGAAGGCATTTCGTTTGATAAGTTTGATGAGATTATTAGTCGCTTCTAATTTGGCGTTGGAGTAGGGTAGTTGAAGGGCGTTGACAATCTTTTCTTTGTCCTTTAGGAAGGTTTTAAAGACAGTCTGAAAAAGAGGATGAACCTGCCTAAGATTGTCCTCAATAAGTCCGAAGAATTTGTCTGGCTCCTTGTTCTGAAAGTGAAAAAGTAAGAGTTGATAGAGATGATAGTGGTGTTTCAACTCTTCTGAATAGCTCAAAAGCTTGTCTAGAATCTCTTTATTCGTTAAGTGCATACGAAAAGTAGGGCGATAAAAACGTTTATCACTGAGTTTACGACTATCCTGCTGGATGAGCTTCCAGTAGCGCTTGATGTCCTTGTATTCATGGGATTTTCGCTCAAATTGATTCATGATTTGGACACG